>DATKPR010000133.1:0-26445 GCA_035523985.1 Steroidobacteraceae bacterium
GCATGGAGCGCGCCGATGCACGGATCTGCCTGTCCATCGAGCTCGCGTGCCGGCGTCTAGGGTCCACCCAGGATCTGGCGCGGAGCCAGGCGTTCCAGGAGGTCGTACCAGGGAGCCTCGCGGGCGGAGGTCTTCGTCAGCAGAGCGGCGACCTGTTGCAGCAGTTCGGCCGCCTGCAGCAGCTCGGCCCGCGATTCGCAGCCCGCAACCGTCGCGTAGGAGATCCCTCCCAGAAGATCCTGCAGTGGGGCGAGCGCGGTGGCGACCCGGTCGTAAGCCGCCTGCGCCGCTTTGTCGGCCACCAGGCAGCACAGATCCTCATCGTCGCCCGCGGGCGCATTCGATCGCCAGTTCATGTTTACCTCCGGGGAGCAAGCCTCAGCGCGCCGCGCGCGTCTCCACTCGATTTCGTCGCTTATTCGGCGCGACGTTCTCGGGCCAAACGGCGAGCGCGTACGCCGCTCCACCGAGACCGCGCTACGGAAGGAGGCTGCGGAGCTTCATGATAAGCCGAACTGCGAGTTCTGGCGGCACCCGATCCCCTGGCCGCCTACGTCAAGAACGCGTAACTGCGGGACCTATTCTAGCCCGCAGCCTGGAAGCGGCTTAACGGCTAGCGTTTGCGATCTGCATACGAGGCGACCGGTTGCCAGCGGCGCGTCTCGATCAGCGTCAGCACGATGCCCGTGCGCGTGATGCCGCTGCGCCGATCGAGGGCGACCTGGTGAGCCTTCATCCGGCAGGTGAATCCGGGCAGCAAGCCTTCCATCGCTTCCCGGACTTCGTGGGCCTTGTACGCCCACGGAGTCAGGACGCGCTGTCGTGCCTCCGAGAGGCTCATGACATGGCGGCAGCCGCGAGCCGGGTGCTCTCCGGCGCCGCAAATTGCTGCGCCTCGGTACTGCCGACCAGGGCTTCGAGCGCCGATTGGCCTCCCGCCACCGTCTGCGCGATGGCGTCGAAGTAGCCGGCCCCGACTTCGCGCTGATGGCGGGTCGCGGTGTAGCCGCGCTCCTCGGCTGCAAACTCCGCCTGCTGCAGTTCCACATAGGCCGTCATGTGGCGCGACTTGTAGCGGCGCGCGAGGTCGAACATGGAGTAGTTCAGCGAGTGAAAGCCCGCCAGCGTGATGAACTGGAAGCGGTAGCCCATGGCTGCGAGGTCGCGCTGGAAGCAGTCGATCGTGTAATCGTCGAGCTTGCGCTTCCAATTGAACGAGGGCGAGCAGTTGTAGGCCAGCAGCTTGCCGGGATACTGCGCGTGGATCGCCTCGGCGAAGCGTCGAGCCTCGGCCAGATCGGGCTTGCCGGTCTCGCACCAGATGAGATCGGCGTACGGCGCATAGGCCAGGCCGCGCGCAATCGCCTGGTCGAGTCCGGCCTTCACCTGGAAGAACCCCTCGGCGGTACGCCCCTGCGCGCGATCGATGAACGGCGCATCGCGCTCGTCGACGTCGGACGTCAGCAGCGTGGCGGCTTCCGCATCGGTGCGCGCGATCAGCACGGTAGGCACGTTGCAGACGTCGGCGGCGAGACGGGCGGCCATGAGCTTGGCGATCGCCTCCTGGGTCGGCACCAGCACCTTGCCGCCCATGTGGCCGCATTTCTTGGCGGACGACAGCTGATCCTCGAAGTGCACGCCGGCCGCGCCCGCATCGATCATCGCCTTCATCAGCTCGAAAGCGTTCAGCACGCCGCCGAAGCCGGCCTCGGCGTCCGCCACGATCGGCTTGAGCCAGTCGATCGTATCGTTACCCTCGGCGTGATGGATCTCGTCCGCACGGCGCAGCGTGTTATTGATCCGCCGCACCACCGCGGGCACCGAATCCGCCGGGTAGAGCGACTGGTCCGGGTACATCTCCCCGGCGAGGTTGGCATCGCCCGCGACCTGCCAGCCCGACAGATAGATGGCATCGAGGCCGGCCTTCACCTGCTGCATCGCCTGGTTGCCGGTGAGCGCGCCGAGCGCGTTGACGAACGGCTTCTCGGCGAGATAGCGCCAGAGCTTCTCGGCGGTGAGGCGCGCGATCGAGTGCTCCACCGGGATCGTGCCGCGCAGCCGCACCACGTCGGCGGCGTCGTAGCCGCGCTCGATACCGCGCCAGCGCGGCGCATCGCGCCATGCACGGCGCAGCTCCTCGGCCGTGGGCAGCGATCGGGAGAGGCTCGTGATGGTGGCGTCGCTCATGCGGGAATCTCCGTCGGGGTAGTCTGGTCAGCTCAACAGCTCGTAGGCCGGCAACGTCAGGAACTCATCGAAAGTCTCGGACTTGATCATCCGCTCGAAGAGGCGCGCCGCGCTCGGGAACACGCCCTGGGTGAGGCGCGCGGCGCCCACCTCGCGGTGGATGCGGTCGAGCTCGGCATGCAGCAGGGTGTCGAAGCGCGCCACGGTGAACGCCGCACCGTCGCTGGTGCGCGCGCCGTGGCGCAGGCACTGCCACAACTGCGCGCGGCAGATCTCGGCGGTGGCCGCGTCCTCCATGAGGTGATAAAGCGGCACGCAGCCGTTGCCGCGCAGCCAGGACTCGAGGTACTGCACGCCGACGCGGATGCAGTTGCGCAGTCCCTCCTCCGTGATCGCCCCGTCGGGAATGCTCAGCAGGTCCTCTGCCGTGACGGCGACGTCCTCGCGCAGCACGCCGAGCTGGTTGGGGCCCTGCATCACCGCATCGAAAGGCGCGCGCGCGACGGCGGCGAGCCCGGGGTGCGCGATCCAGGTGCCGTCGTGCCCGGCGCGCGCCTCGCGCAGCTTGTCGGCCGTCACCCGCGCCATCGCCGCCGCATTCGCGGCGGGGTCGTCGCGGATCGGGATCTGTGCCGCCATGCCGCCGATGGCGTGCGCGCCGCGGCGGTGGCAGGTATGGATGAGCAGATCGACGTAGGACTTGAGGAAGTGCCGCTCCATGGTGACCGCGGCGCGGTCGGGCAGCAGGAAGTCCGGCCGGTTCCGGAATTTCTTGATGAAGCTGAAGATGTAGTCCCAGCGGCCGCAGTTGAGCCCCGCGGAATGCTCGCGCAGCTCGTAGAGGATCTCGTCCATCTCGAAGGCCGCGAGGATCGTCTCGATGAGCACCGTCGCCTTGATGGTGCCGCGCGCCATGCCGAGGGCGTCCTGCGCGGCGAGGAACACCTCGTTCCACAGGCGCGCCTCGAGGTGGCTCTCCATCTTGGGGAGGTAGAAATAGGGTCCCGTGCCGCGCGCGGCGAGCGCCTGGTGGTTGTTGGCGAGGAACAGCGCGAAATCGAACAGCGCCCCGGACACCGCCTCGCCGTTGATGCGTACGTGCTTCTCGGGGAGGTGCCAGCCGCGCGGCCGCACGATGAGCGTCGCGGTGCGCTCGACCAGGCGGTAGACCCTGCCCGTGGCGCCGTCCTCGAAGCTGATGCTGCGGCGGACGGCGTCGGCGAGATTCACCTGGCCGCGGATCACGTTCTCCCAGGTGGGTGCGAGCGAGTCCTCGAAGTCCGCCATGAAAGCGCTCACCGGCGCGTTGAGCGCGTTGATGATCATCTTGCGGTCGACGGGACCCGTGATCTCGACGCGCCGGTCGGCGAGGTCCGCGGGCACCGGTGCGATGCGCCAGTCCCCGGCACGGATCTCGGCGGTGCTCGCGGGAAAGTCGGGCAGTGCCCCGGCATCGAACTGCGCCTGACGGCGGGTGCGCGCGGCGAGAAGCTCGAGGCGCCCTGGATTGAAGCGGCGGTGCAGGCTCGCGAGCAGCTGCAGCGCGAGCGGCGTCAGCGCCTCTTCCTGGCGCTCGACGTGCGGCCCCAGGATCTCGACCCGGGGACCGGTCGGCTCGCGGGAGTAGACCCGCTCGGTGGCGCTCGAGCCCTGCATGTCTTTCAGCATACCCGTCCTCCAAGGGAATTTGACTGCAGAAACTTCACACTGTTAATTTCACAAGAGCACAGCCAACCGGGATGACATATGCCCGAACTCATGCGCCGCGGCCACTTCCTCGGCACGAAGCTGCGCGCCCTGCGCAGGCGCAACGGACTGACGCTGGAGGAGCTCTCGGTACGCTGTATTCAGCGTAACGCCGCGATCGCGCCTTCCGTCTCTTACCTGAGCATGATCGAGAGCGGCAAGCGCAAGCCCTCTGCCGGGCTCCTCGAGCTGCTGGCGGGGGTATTCCAGCGCCCCACCGCCTGGTTCCTCGACGAGAGCGCCGAGTCCGCGGCGCCCATGGCGCCGGGGGCGGCCGCCGCGGGCGGCGCCGGGGCGGTGGCGCGCATGCCGTTCGAGCCCGCCTTCCTCTTCTCGAGGAGCCTGCTGCAGGCGGCGATCCCCGAGCTCCTCGCCCAGACCGGCACCAGCGGCCGGCAGTTCGCCCACCTCCTCATCCGCTCCCATCAGGAGATGTCGCGCAACGACTTTCCGGATCTCGAGCGCGCCGCCGAGAGCGTCGGCGAGCGGCGTTTCCCGCTCGGCGTCGAGGATCTGCTGCGCCTCGCGAAGCGCCACGGACTCGAGATCCGCTGGTTCGACAGGAAGCCGGTGCTGGCGCTCGACAAGGACCGCGAGGTGCGCAGCATGGTGCGCTCCTTCTTCGAGCCTCCCGGCATCGTGTACGCGAACCGCGCGCTGCAGTCGGATCCGGCGCGCCTGAAGTTCGATCTCGCCGCGCACATCGCCCACAAGGTGCTGCACGGGGGCGACGGCCTCAAGTCCGCGCACGCCACCGGCGGGGAGATGGGCGGCAGTCCCGAGGGCGGCTCGGGCGCCGCGGGGCTCGAGCCGCAGGACGTCCTGCACGCCTGGCGCGACTTCGAGTGCAGCTTCTTCGCCGGCGCGCTGCTCGCCCCGCGGGTGCCCTTCAGGCGCTTCCTGACGCGCGAGCAGCACCGCGTCGAGGCCGGCGCAAAACTCGAGCTCACGCCCGCCGTCGTCATGCGCCGCATGACCAAGGTCTCGCCCTACCCTTACTGGCACTTCTTCGACGCCTACCCGCCCGGCTACCTGCGCGCCGTGTACCGCGGCAACGGCATCCCGCTGCCGTGGGGGAACCTGGCCCAGGTGAGCGACCCGTGTCCCAACTGGGCGGTGTTCCGCATGATCGACGGCGCGCACGGCGAAGCCGGCTCGCAGATCTCGGTGTTGCGCGACGGCGAGCGCTCGCTGCTCTACTGCTGCCACTCGGTGCGCGTGCGCGACATGGCCGGCAACCCGCACGTGCTCTCGGTCGGTGTCGATCTGGCGCCGGCGCTCGAGGCCAACGGCGCCGACAGCGCCGCCACGGTCGATGCGATCCTCAGCGAGTGCCTGCAGCGGCGCGGCGAGGCGCGCATCCCGCGGGAGGCGGCGCAGGCGCTCGCAGCCCTCGCCAACGTGCTCAACATCGCCTGGATCGCCGATGCGCTCGGCGCTCCGGCGCGCATCATCTGTCCGCGCAGTACCCGCTGCCCGCGCCGCGAGCGCTGCGAGCACGCCCCGCCATCCCGCGCCCGCGAGATCGCCGACGTGCGTGAGGAGATCCTCGGGCGCGACGCCTGATGGCATCATAGGCACCCGGCCACGCAGGATGAGCTCGATGAGACAGGAATTTCCGCGACCCCGGCGGCTGCGGCAGGCGCTGCCGCTCGCGCTGCTGCTGGCGCTGGGCGCGCAATCCGCGTCTGCAGCCGAGGCGAGCGCCGCTCCCGGCGGCGCGGCACTCGAGAGCGAGCAGGCGGCGATCGCACAGTGGCGCAGCGAGCGCGTGGCGAGCCTCACCAGCGACAACGGCTGGCTGACGCTCGCGGGGCTCTTCTGGCTGAAGGAGGGCGAGAACACCTTCGGGCGCGCGCCGGGCAACGCGCTCGTGCTCGACAATGCGGCGCTCGCCGACACCGCCGGCTCCTTCGTGCGCCGCGGCTCGCAGGTGCGCTTCGTCGCCCGCGCCGGCGGCGGCGTCACGCACGGCGGCGCGCCGGTCACGACGCTCGAGCTCGCGAGCGATGCCAGCGGCAACCCGACCGTACTCGAGAGCGGCGCGCTGCGTTTCTACGTCATCGAGCGCGCCGGCAACCTCGGCGTGCGCGTGCGCGATCTGCAGAACCCCCACCGCCTCGGCTTTCGCGGTTTCGAGTACTTCCCGGTGAGCACCGACTGGGTGGTGAACGCGCGCTTCGAGCGCTATCAGCCTGTGCATCACGTCAGGATCGTGAACATCCTCGGCATGGAGCTCGAGATGGACTCGCCCGGCGCGGTGGTCTTCAACAGGGACGGACGCGAGTGGCGCCTCGATACGGTGCTCGAGGCGCCCGGCGACCCGGAGCTCTTCATCATGTTCGCCGACGGCACCAGCGGCCACGAGAGCTACGGCGCCGGCCGCTTCCTCTACATCCCGATGCCGCGGGGCGATACCGCGGTGGTGGATTTCAACAGGGCCTACAACCCGCCGTGCGCGCTCAACGAGTTCGCGACCTGCCCGCTGCCGCCCTGGCAGAACCGCCTCAGCCTGCGCGTCACCGCGGGCGAGAAGAAGTACGCCGGCGGCACCGAGCACCACCTGTAGAGCGCGCGGCGCATTCCGACGAGGCGCCCCGACGCGCCCGCCGCTCCCGGCAACGAAGCTGATGTCCGAAAAATCGCCGCAGCAGGCGATTTTTCCAATCAACTAGGGTTCGCGCCGCCGCTCGATGCGCCGCTGCTCGATGCGCGCGCCGATGCGCGCACGAACCGCGGCCGGCAGCGTGAACGCGGGAGGCGCGAGCTGCGCCCGCAGGGGCCCCACGGGCGTCGTCACGCCGGCGCGCGCGGCTGCCGCGGCCGCCGCCGGCGGGAACGCCATGAAGGCATCGCTGCGCACCGTCGCGGCCGTGGGGTCGGTCTGCGCATAGAAGGGCAGCGCGCCCGTGACGCTCGCGAGGGCTTCGTAGTCGCCGACGAACAGCCCGCCGGAGTCGGGCGCGAGATCCATGTCGAAGGGCCCCGAGAGATGCTCTTCGGTGAAGTTGCTGCCGTCGCTCGAGGTGACGATCCAGGCGTCCGCGAGCAGCTCGCCGAACGGCGCGAACACGTCATTGCGCAGATCGTAGTAGCTCACGGCGATGGTGCCGCTCGCATCCACGTGCACGGTCGGCGTGAAGGCCTGCACCGCGGGATCGCCGTTCACCTCGATCGGCGCCGACCAGGTGGCTCCGCCGTCGGCGGAGTGCGCGAGCGCGATGCCATCGTGCGCACCGCCCGCGAAGCGCGAGTCCTGCCAGGCGACATAGATGACGCCACCGGGTGCCACGCTCACCGAGACGATGTCCGAGCCGTCGCGCACGCCCTGGCCGGTTCTCGGATCCTCGGTGCCGACCGGCTCCAAGTCGGCGATCGTCACGGGCGCCGGCGACCAGGTGCTGCCGTGATCGCCCGACTGCACCACCCGCGCGAGCGCCGTGGTGGTGCCGGCGCCGGACTCGTCGAGCTCGGTGAAGAGGTCCAGCACCGTGGACGAGGGCAGCACTGCGATCTGATTGCCGAGCGTCTGGTTGGCGGGGCCCGGATCGTAGATGCTGCGCGCCGCCTCCCAGGTGGCGCCGCCGTCCGCCGTGAGCGCGAGATAGCTCGGCCCGGCGCTCGAGCCGCTCAGGCGGTCCCACACGGCATAGACGTAGTTGGAATCGGCAGGATCGGCGGTGATCGAGCCCTTATCGTCGAAGAACGCGTCTGTATCGGCGATGAGCGCCACCGGCGCGCCCCAGTCGAGGCCGCCGTCCACCGACTGCGCGACCAGCATGCCGCTCGCGGAGCCCGGGGACTGCAGTGCGCCCGTGAACGACAGCGACAGCGCGTAGACCGTGCCGTCGGGTGAGGCGGTGAGCCACACGTCGCTCGCGCGCGCATAGTCCCCGGCGTTGCCGGCGCCGCCGCCGGTGCAGCGCGAGAAGGCCGCGGACGCCGCGGTCCAGGTGTGGCCGCCGTCGAAGGAGGCCGCGAGGTTCAGGCCCTGCGAGCCGCCGTCCGACCAGCGGTTCTGCTGCCAGCCAGCGATCACGTTCATGGCGTTGGCGGGATTGACGACCACGGACGGCTCCGCGGCCGTGTCGGTGTAGAGCGTGCCCGTGGACGCCACGCCGTCGCACCCGGGCGCGAAGGTCGAGGGTTTCGACACCTGCACCAGCGTTACCGAGCTGTAGGCGGGCGGCGTCGGCACCGTGCCGCCACCCCCGCCGCCACCACCGCCACCGCCGCACGCGCCGAGCAGCGCCAGGGGCACCGCGGCGATGAGCTGTAACGCGCGCCTCATGGGCGGCCCGTCAGCCGTTGATGAAGATCGTAGCCGGGTGCTCGAGGCACTCCTTCAGTGCCTGGATCATGGCGGCCGCGTCATAGCCGTCGACGAAGCGATGATCGAATGACGAGGACAGGTTCATGGTGCGGCGGATGGCGATCGCACCCTCGAAGACCACCGGGCGCTCGATCGCACGGTTGACACCGACGATCGCCACCTCGGGGGCGTTGATGATCGGGGTGCTGGCGATGCCGCCGAGCTTGCCGAGGCTCGTGATGGTGATGGTCGAGCCCGTGAGCTCCTCGCGCGTCGCCTTGTTGGTGCGCGCGGCCTCGCTGACGCGGCGCATCTCCGCCGCCAGCTCGAAAAGCCCGCGGCTGCCGGCATCGTGGACCACCGGAACCTTGAGCCCGTCGGGGGTCTGCGTAGCGATCCCTAAGTGCACCGCCGCGTGGCGCACGATCACGCCGCGCTCGGCGTCGTAATGGGCGTTGCACTGGGGGAAGTCCTTCAGCACCCGCACCAGCGCCAGCGCCAGGAACGGCAGATAGGTGAGCGCGGGCGCGCCGCGCTCGAGCTTGCCGTTCAAATGGCGGCGCAGCGATTCGAGCTCGGTGATGTCGAGCTCCTCGACATAGGCGAAGTGCGGGATGTTGCGCTTCGCCTCGCTCAGGCGCTGCGCGATGAGGCGCCTCAAGCCAATGACCTTGATCTCCTCGGTAGCGCCCGCCGGGCGCGCCGCGGACTTCCCCGCGGGCACTGCCCGCGGCGCCGGCCGCAGCGGCACCGGCTGCCCGGCCGTGCCGCGCGCCACGTAGGCCTCCAGGTCCTTCGGCACGATGCGCCCGCTCGGGCCCGACCCGGCGACTTGCCGCAGATCGATGCCGGCCTCGTGCGCGCGGCGGCGAATCGCGGGCGAAGTCGCCACGCGGCCGCGGTCCGCGACCGCGGCGCCCGCGCCATGGCCGTTGGTGGCGCGTGCCGCGGCGGCCGCCGCCACCGGGGCGGCTGCGGCCGGTGAGGCCGGCGCGCCTTGCGCCGCCGGGGCGCCCTGCGCCGCCGCCGCGCCCGCCTCGGTCTCGAGCACCAGCAGCTCCGAGCCGACCGGCACCATGTCGCCCGGCTCGCCCGTGGTCGACACGACCCGTCCGCTCACCGGCGCCGGCACCTCGACCGCCGCCTTCTCCGTCATGACCTCGACGAGCACGTCGTCCTCGGCGACGCTGTCGCCGGGCTTCACGCGCCAGCCGACGATCTCCGCCTCCACCGTGCCTTCACCGAGATCGGGCAGCTTGAACACGTAGCGGCTCATGCGGCCTCCATCACCTGTTTGAGCGCCGCGGCGATACGCGCCTGTCCGGGAAAGTAGTCCCACTCGAAGGCATGCGGATAGGGCGTGTCCCAGCCGGTGACGCGCTGTACCGGCGCCTCGAGGTTCCAGAAGCAATGCTCCTGGACCGTCGCGACGAGCTCGGCGCCGTAACCGCTGAAGCGCGTCGCCTCGTGCACCACCACGCAACGGCCGGTCTTGCACACCGAGGTGCACAGCGTCTCCACGTCGAGCGGCGCCATGGTGCGCACGTCGACGATCTCGGCGTCGATGCCGGTGGCACGCACCGCCGCCTCGGCGACGTGCACCATGGTGCCGTAGGTGAGCACGCTCACGGCCTTGCCCGGGCGCACCACCTCGGCGCGGCC
This sequence comes from Steroidobacteraceae bacterium, assembly GCA_035523985.1. Lineage (GTDB taxonomy): Bacteria > Pseudomonadota > Gammaproteobacteria > Steroidobacterales > Steroidobacteraceae > 13-2-20CM-66-19. The sequence goes on from DATKPR010000133.1 coordinate 9,908, forward strand.
GAGCGGCACGGTGTAATGGCCCTCGGGTACTTCGCCGCGCACGTGCGCGCTCCAGGGCACCGCGGGCTTGTGCGGATCGCCGTCGAAGGGCCCGTTGTAGAGGCGCTTGGGCTCGAAGAACACCACCGGGTCATCGCCCTCGATGGAGCTGATGAGCAGGCCCTTGGCGTCGTAGGGATTGGACGGCATCACCACCTTGATGCCGCACACGTGGGTGAAGATCGCCTCCGGGCTCTGCGAGTGGGTCTGACCGCCGCGGATGCCGCCGCCGCAGGGCGTGCGGATGGTGACCGGAGCGGAGAAATCGCCGGCGGAGCGGTAGCGCAGCCGCGCCAGCTCGCTCACCACCTGGTCGTAGCCCGGATAGATGTAGTCGGCGAACTGGATCTCGGCCACGGGCTTCAGCCCGTTCACGCCCATGCCGATCGCGGTCGCGATGATGCCGCCCTCGGCGATCGGGGTGTCGAGCACCCGATGCTGGCCGTGCTTGCGCTGCAGCCCGTCGGTAGCGCGGAACACGCCGCCGAAATAGCCGACGTCTTCGCCGAGCACGACGACGCGCGGGTCGCGCGCCAGCATCACATCCATGGCGGAGTTGAGCGCCTGGACCATGTTCATGCGTGCCATGGCTTCAGCCTTTGCCTGCCGCGGAGGAGCTCGGCGTCGCCGCCCGGCCGGTCGCTTCCGCCTCGCGCAGCGCGCGCAGCTCCCGCTGCTGCTCCTTGAGATTCGGCGGCATCTCCTGCAGCACATCCTCGAACATGGTGAGCGGATCGAGTGCCGGGCCGCCGCTGAGGGTGCCGTAGCTCTCGGCTTCCTTCCAGCAGGCGGTGACGTGCGCCTCGAGCTCCTTCTCGAGACGCGCGTGGCGCTCCTCGGACCATTCGCCGAGGGCGATCAGATGCTGCTTGAGGCGCGTGACCGGGTCGCCGAGCGGCCAGGCGCGCCACTCTTCCTTGGGACGATAGCGCGCCGGATCGTCGCTGGTGGAGTGGGCCGCGGCGCGATAGGTCACGTGCTCGATGAGCGTCGGCCCGCCGCTCTGGCGGGCGCGCTGCGCGGCCCACTGCGTGACCGCGTACACCGCGAGGAAGTCGTTGCCGTCGACGCGGATGCCGGGGATGCCGTAGCCCGGGCCGCGCTGCGCGAAAGTCTTGTGCTCGCCGCCCGCGAACCCCTGGAAGGTGGAGATCGCCCACTGGTTGTTCACCAGGTTGAGGATCACCGGTGCCTGATACACGGCGGCGAAAGTCATGGCGTAATGGAAATCGGCCTCGGCGCTCGAGCCCTCGCCGATCCAGCTCGCCGCGATCCGGTCCTCGCCCTTGATGGCCGCGGCCATCGCCCAGCCCACCGCCTGCGGGAACTGCGTGGCGAGATTGCCCGAGATCGAGAAGATGTTGCCGCTGCCCCAGTGATACATGATGGGCATCTGCCGGCCCTTGCACATGTCGTGCGTGTTGGACAGGCACTGGCACATGAGGTCGACGAGATTGCGGCCGCGCAGTACCTGCAGGCCCTGCTGCCGATAGGACGGGAACAGCATGTCGGTCGGCTGCAGCGCCATGCCGGCCGCAACCGCCACCGCTTCCTCGCCGGTCGACTTGATATAGAAGGAGATGCGTCCCTGACGCTGGATCTTCTGCATGCGGTCGTCGAAGAGGCGCGTCAACAGCATGTGGCGCAGCCCCACCTGCAGCTCGCCGGGCTCCAGATGCGGGTTCCACGGGCCGACCGCGCGCTGCTCCTCGTCGAGCACACGCACCATGCCGAGCGACAGCGGCTCGACCTGGCGCGCGGAGGCGGTGACGTCCGGCCGCGGCATCGCGCCCGCGGGCGAGATCTGCACGTAGCTGAAGTCGGGCTCCTGCCCGGGGCGTGCCGGAGGCTCGGGAACGTGCAGGCGCGAGCGTGGGGTCATGGGGCCGTTTGGGCTGAAGGTTGAGTAGCGGGCTACGCTTCGGCAGGATTGTAATCGCCTCACACCGGTAACACTACGAGCGGAGCGCGCGTGAAGCCGCGAGCCACCTTCAGGGGAGTCGTGCTGCGCACGGCGGGACATAAGCCGCCCGTGCAACCGGCCGCGCCCGCATCCGGCCCGCCGCGCGTGCGCGTGGGCCGCGAAGTGGCCGGGCGCGGCGGCAAGGGCGTGTCGGTCATCCGTGGCTTGCCGCTGGCGCCCGAGGCGCTCGAGGAGCTCGCGACACGCCTGAAACGGCTGTGCGGCGCGGGCGGGGCCGTGCGCGACGGCGCCATCGAGATCCAGGGCGAGCACCGCGACCGCCTGGTGGCCGAGCTCGTCAGGCTCGGCTATGCGGCGAAACGCGCCGGAGGCTGAAGGGTCACAATGGTAGAGTACTCAGCCTGTACCGCGGCCGGGGGTATGACGTGAACGACCACCAAGAGACGGCGCCTGCGATCCGCAACGGCCACGTGCTGCTGTTCGCGCGCAACTTCTTCCGCCATCCGCGCATGCTCGGCTCGATCGTGCCGAGCTCGCGTTTCCTGATCCGCGAGCTATTGTCCCCGGTCGACTGGACGCGCGCGCGCGTCATCGTCGAATACGGCCCGGGTGTCGGCGTCATCACCGCCGAGGTGCTGCGGCGCATGCGCACCGATGCGGTGCTGATCGCGATCGAGACCAACACGGACTTCGTCGCCTACCTGCGCGGCGCGCTGACCGACCCGCGGCTGCGCGTGGTGGAGGATTCGGCGGAAGCGGTCGAGGAGATCCTCGGCCGTTACGGTGCGCGCGAGGCCGACTACATCATCTCCGGCATCCCGCTCGGCTCGATGCCGGGCGCGCTGCGCGAGCGCATCCTGCACGCGACCCGCGCGGTGCTCGCGCCGGGGGGCACGTTCCTCGTGTTCCAGTTCACCACGCGCGCGCTCGCGGACCTGAAGCGCACCTTCGGTTACGTCGCCCGCAAGTTCGAGCCGCTCAACGTGCTGCCGGCGTACCTGTTCTTCTGCCAGGCCGCCGCCGCCTGAAGCGCTGAGCACCGGCGAAAGCCGGTGCGTCGAGCCTGCCACGGAGTGCGCGGCTGCCGAGGTGCTCAGTGCGTGCGCAGCGTGCGCAGCAGCTCGTCGCCGAAGTAGCCGGCGGGAACCGGACCCTGTTTCATGAACTCGAGGTGGAAACGCTGCGCCGAGTAGCGCGCACCGAGCTCGAGCTGTGCGCGGCGGCGCAGCGCCAGGATCTGCTCCCGGCCCACCCGGTAGGTGATCGCCTGGGTAGGCCAGCGCGCATAGCGCGTGAGCGCGGCGCGCGCCGCGCTGCAGCTCGCCTGCTTGAGGTCGAGTTTGAGCGCCGCCGCATCGCGGCACCCCCCGGGGAGAAAATCCACCACCTCGGAGTAGAGCGTCACCGCCTCCTCGAAGCCGAGCCGTCCGGTATGGATGCCGGTGTCGATGCGCACCCGCAAATCCCGCAGCAGCCGGCCGCGCAGCTCATAGAGCCGCTCCTCGGGCGTGTAGAAGCCGTGCGGCGCGCCGGGCGCGGCTTCCGCCAGCAGCCCCTCCGCGTACAGCGCCCAGCCCTCGGTGGCCATCGAGTCCTGCCACATCGAGGAGGAATCCTCGACCGCGCCCGGCAGCAGCCAGCGCACTGGCGCGATCTGGTCGCGGTACTGGCGCATCACGCGGAAGTGCCAGTCGTGGCCGGGAAAGCCCTCGTGCGCGGCGTTGTCGGGTATCGCGGCGTAGTTGTGCTCGGTGCGCAGCAACGGCAGGTTGTCGCCGGTCGGGGTGATGTAGAAGCGCCCGGCGCCCGCGTGGCTGAAGGGCGGCGCCGGGTAGTAGCCGCCGACCGGCACCGAGGCGCGCAGTGGCGGCGGCGTCGGGAGCACCTCGAGACGATAGTCCGCCGGCACCTCGAACAGATGCGTGGCGCGCGCGTAATCGACGAGCCGCACGCCGGCGCGGCGGTAGCCGTCCAGCATCTCGGCGTCGCTCTGCGGCGCTTGGCGGCCGAGCTCGCCGAGCACCGCGCGCACCACCGCGGCGCCCGCGCCCGCCGCCGGCCACTGGTGCGCGGCGGCGATGCTGCGCGCGAGGGCGATCATCTCGGCGCGCGTCGTCTCCACCGCCGGCCAGGACTGCGCGTAGAGCTCGGCCGCCGTGCTGTTGAGACGCAGATTGTTGCGCAGCGCCCAGTCGTACTCGGCCTCGCCGAGCGCGAAGCGGTCGGCGCGGTAGGCCTCCTGCAGCACGGGCTCCCCGCCGGTGGTGCCCGCGAAGAATGCCTGCGCCACCGTCGCTGCGAGGTGCCGGTAAGCGGCGGCGGCGGCCTCGCCCGCCGCGCGCAGCTCGCGCAGCAGCGCCTCGCGCTGCGCGGAAGCGAGGGCGGCAGCGGCGAGCTGCGGCAGCGTCGTCGCGAAGTAATCGGCATCGGCGGCGGCGCCGTGCACGCCGAAGTCGCTGAGCACGCGGCCGTCGGGCACATTGTGCGCGGCGATCCCGGCGGCGAGCTGCCGCTCCGCTACCGCAAGATACGCCGGGATCGCGTGGACGCGCGCGATCAGCGCCTGCCATTCGGTGTCCGTGCCGTAGCTCGCCGCGCCCGTCGCGGTCATCCCCTGCAGCTGCCAGTCCACGCCGCGCGCGGGCTCGTCCACGTAGGAGTCGAGCGACTTCTGCTGCAGGCGGCGCACGCCGTGCTGGTGCTCGAGGAAGGCGATCTCGGCGAGCGCCACCGAGCGATCGATGCGCCGCGGCGCGGAAAGTCCCGCGGGCGCGAGCGCCGCGAAGCGGGCGCGAAACTGCGCAAGCTGCGCATCCTCGGCGCGGATCGCCTGCGGGGAGTAATCGCGCAGCCGCGCATCGACGCCGGCGAGCTGGGCATCGAAGGCCGCGCCGCCCAGATAGGTCGCAACCACCGGAAAACGCCCGAGCACGTACACGACGAAGTCGTGCTCCACCGCGGCGAAGCGCGCATCCGCCCAGGGACGCCGTTGCACCGGGTGCGCCACCGGTGCGCGCGGCGCCGCGGCGGCCGGCGGCGCCGGCGTCACCACAGCCGCTGCCTCCGCCGGCGCGGGCGGCGGCGATTGGGCGGACGCGGCGCCGGCAAGCGCCGCACACACCAGGAGCGCCCCGAGCGCGGGGCCGGAATGGATGCGATCCACGGGGTACGAAGCATAACGTTGACAGGCCGATCGCGGGGCGTGGATGCTTCCTCCATGACGAACACGCTGTGGCTCGGAACCCGCAAGGGATTGTTCGCGCTGCGTGCGGATGCGCGCCGCCGCACCTGGAAACTCTCCAACCCCCAGTTTCTCGGACACGTCGTCCATCACGTCGTCCAGGACCCGCGCGACCCGCGCGTGCTGCTGATGGCGGCCAAGACCGGGCACCTGGGGCCGACCGTGTTCCGCTCGGGCGATCGCGGCCGCACCTGGCGCGAGGCGGCGCAGCCGCCCGCCTTCCGCAAGGCCGCCGCGGGCGAAGAGGCGCGCGCGGTGGAGCGCGTCTTCTGGCTCACCCCGGGGCACGCGAGCGAGCGCGGCAGCTGGTACGCGGGCAGCTCGCCCGCGGGACTGTTCCGCTCGGGCGACGGCGGTGAGCGCTGGGAGCCGGTCGCGGGCTTCAACGATCACCCGATGCGGCCTAAATGGGCCGAGCACGGCACGCCCGACGGCGCGTTCCTGCATTCGATCCTGGTGGACCCGCGCGACGCGCAGCATCTGTATCTGGCGATCTCGATCGGCGGCGTGTTCGAATCGACCGACGGGGGCGGCGACTGGACGCCGCTCAACGAGGGCTGCGCGGCGGACTTCATGCCCGATCCGGCCGTGCCCTACGGCCACGACCCGCATTGCGTCGCCCTGCACCCGCTGCAGCCCGACCGGCTGTACCAGCAGAACCACTGCGGCATCTACCGCCTCGACCGTCCGGCGCGGCGCTGGCAACGGATCGGCGCGGCGATGCCGAAGAAGGTCGGCGACGTCGGCTTCCCGGTGGTGCTCGATCCGGCCGATCCCGACACCGCGTGGGTGCTGCCGATGGACGGCACCACGGTGTGGCCGCGCACTTCGATCGGCGGCAAGCCGGCGGTGTATCGCACGCGCGACGGCGGGCGCAGCTGGCAGCGCCTCGACCGGGGACTGCCCCGCAGCCACGCCTGGTTCACGGTGCTGCGGCAGGCCATGTGTGCCGACGGTCATGCGCGCACCGGCATCTACTTCGGCACGACCGGCGGCGACGTCTGGGCGAGCACCGACGCGGGCGACAGCTGGCGTTGCCTGGCGCGTCACCTGCCGGAGATCTACTCGGTGAGTCACGCGCACTGAGGCGCGCTCCATGGACTGTACCGTGCGCATCGCGAGTCCGCTCCACTCCTACACCCAGGGCCGCGCCGCGGTCGCGGGCCGCGGCGACACGCTCGCCGACGTGCTCGGCGATCTCGAGGCGCGCTTTCCCGGCATTCGCTTTCGCATGATCGACGAGCAGGGCCGCATCCGTCCGCACCTGCGGCTGTTCGTCAACGGCGACGAGGCGCGCGATCTGACGGCCGCGGTACGCGGCGGCGATACGGTCCACGTCATCTGCGCGCTCTCGGGAGGCTGAGGCACCATGGCGCTCACGGACGCCGAACGCGCGCGCTACCAGCGCCACCTGTCGCTCAGGGAGCTCGGCAGCGCGGGCCAGGAGAAGCTCAAGGCGGCGCGCGTGCTCATCGTCGGCGTCGGCGGCCTCGGCTCGCCCGCGGCGCTGTACCTCGCGGCGGCCGGCTGCGGCACGCTCGGACTCGTCGATTGCGACCGCGTCGACGTCTCGAACCTGCAGCGCCAGGTGCTGTTCGATACCGCCGCGCTCGGGATGCCCAAGGCCGAAGCCGGCCGGGCGCGCCTCCTCGCTCTCAATCCCGGGATCCGCGTCATCGCGCATGCGCTCGAGCTGCGCGCCGCCAACGTGCGCGGCGTTCTCGAGGGCTACGATCTGGTCATCGACGGCAGCGACCGCCTCTCGACCCGCTACCTGGTGAACGATGCCTGCGTCATCGCGGGCAAGCCGCTGGTGTCGGCGGCCATCCATCGCTTCGAGGGGCAGCTGCTCACCTACGTGCCGGGCCGGGGACCGTGCTACCGGTGTCTGTTCCCCGCGGCGGCCGACGGCATGGTCGCCAACTGCGCCGAGGCGGGCGTACTCGGCGTCTTGCCGGGAGTGCTCGGAACGCTCGAGGCCACCGAGGCGATCAAGCTCATCACCGGCGTCGGCACCGCGCTTACGGGCAAGCTCCTCACCTACGACGCGCTCGAGCTGCGCTTCCAGGAATTCACGGTGGCGCGGCGGCCCGACTGCGCGGTGTGCGGCGACGCGCCGACCATCACCGAGCCGCGCGACCCGCCCGCGCCGGCCGCACCGGTCGAGGACGGCGTGCGCCGCCTGATGCCGGCGGACCTCGCGCGGCTCATCGCCGCGGGCCCTCGGCCGCCGCCGCTCATCGACGTGCGGGAGCCGTACGAGTTCGAGGTGAGCCATCTCGCGGGCGCACGCAACATCCCGCTCGGTGAGCTGCCGCAGCGCCTCGCGGAGATCCCGCGCGACGGCGCGCCGGTGTTCATCTGCCGCAGCGGCGGACGGAGCCTGCGCGCCTGCACGCTGGCGCTCGCGGCGGGCTTCGCCTCACCGGGCAATCTCGAGGGCGGCATGCTCGGGTGGGCCGCGCAGGTCGCGCCGGGCCTCCCGGTCGCCTGAAGCGTTCGCCGCCCGAGGCGGCGCTCACTGCCCCGTGGGGACGCGCGATTTGGCGAAGCACGGCGCCCGCTCGGACTCGTGCGGCAGCACGATGTGGCTCTGCAGCACGGCGAGCGCGGCCTGCGGATCGTCGACGAAGGAAAAGAGCCGCAGGTCCTCGGGCGCGATGGTGCCGTGGCGCACCAGCGCCTCGAAGTTGACGACCTCTTTCCAGTAGGACGAGCCGTAGAGCAGCACCGGGATCGTGCGGTCGAGCTTGCGCGTCTGTGCGAGGGTGAGGATCTCGAACAGCTCATCGAAGGTGCCGAAGCCGCCGGGGAAGGCCACCAGCGCATGCGCCAGGTGCGCGAACCACAGCTTGCGCATGAAGAAGTAGTGGAACTCGAAGGAGAGTCCGGGGGTGATGAAGGAGTTCGGGCGCTGCTCCTGCGGCAAGCCGATGTTCAGCCCGATGCTGCTGCCGCCGGCGAGCGCCGCGCCGCGGTTGGCCGCCTCCATGATTCCGGGTCCGCCGCCCGAGCACACGATGAGACGCTCCCCGCCTCCGGGAAGGCTGCGGCTCCACCCGGTCACCAGACGCGCGAGCTCGGTGGCCTCATCCACGTAGCGGCCGAGCACGCCGCCGCTGCGCGCGCGGGCGGAGCCGAAGAACACCACCGTGGCGGTGACGCACGCCTCCGAGAAGGTGCGCAGCGGCGCGAGGTACTCCGACACGATGCGGATGGGACGCCCCTCGTCCGAATCGATGAATTCAGGGTCGTGGTAGGCGAGCGGGGGGCTGTGCGCCATGAGAGGCGGCTCCGTAAAGCGGCGCTACGCCGCGCGAGGGCCTAGTGTGGCACACCCCCGGCGCACCGCTCACCCGCGCCCCCGGAGCGGGCGATCCTTCGCACCGCTCCGGGCCGCCTGCTCTCGTGGTCTAACCGCACACGCCGCGCATCCTGCTGCGCTAGGCTAGGGGAGTCGTGTTGCGTCCTCATGGCAGAGCGATCGCCTCGCTGGCGCCGGCGCTCCTCGCGAGCCTGGCGGCTGTCGCGGCGCGGGCCGCCCCCGCCCCGCCGCAGCTGCCGCCGCTCGATGCCGGCACCGCGCTGCTGGTGATCGCTCCCCACCCGGACGATGAGACGCTCTGTTGCGCCGGAGTCATCCAGCGCGTGCTGCGCGCCGGGGGGCACGCGAGCGTCGTGTGGATGACGGGCGGCGATGCCTCGCTCCTCGATCTGCTGCTCGTCGAGCGCAGCGTCTTCGGCGGCGCCGCGAAGCTGCGCGACCTCGGCGCGCGGCGCATGCGCGAGGCGCGTGCCGCCACCGCGCTCCTCGGCGTGGCGCCATCGGCGCAACTGTTCCTCGGCTACCCGGACCGGGGCCTCGAGCCTCTCACGGGCGCGCCCGGCGACCTGCCCTACCGCTCGCCCTTCACGGGCGCGGCGGAGGTGCCCTACCCGGAGTCGCCGTTCGCCGGCCATCCCTACACCGCGGCGAGTCTCGAGGGCGACCTCGCCGCGGTACTCGAGCGCGTGCGGCCGACGCTGGTCCTGGTGCCGAGCCCGCGCGATGCGCACCCCGACCACGCCGCGGCGGGACGGCTGGCACTGCGCGTGCTGGCGCGCCGCGGCGGCGGCGTCGCGGTGCGCTGCTGGATCGTGCACGGCGGCGCAGGCTGGCCGAGCCCGCGCGAGCTCTCTGCCGGACTGCCGCTCACGCCCGCGCCCCTCCTCGGCGATACGCCGGTCGCGTCCTTCGCGCTCACGCCGGCCGAGGAGGACGCGAAGCTCGCGGCGCTGCGCGCCTACCGGACACAGATGCTGACGCTCGCGCCCTTCCTGCTGTCCTTCGTGCGCACCACGGAGCTGTACACCGCCCCTCCCTGAGCGCACCCCTAGGGCGGGCGCCGCCAGCCCTCGAGCCAGCGATCGAGCGCGCCGGCGATCCGCTCGCGCAGGCGATCGAGCCGGGCGCGCTGCCGCCAATCGCGGCGGCTGAGCGCCGCGGACACCGCGAGGTCGGCCGCGAACAGCGCCGCCGCCGCATCCGCCACGCGGGCGTCGGCCACCTCCTGGTTGGCCTCGAGGTTCCACCTGAAGCTCCAGCGGTCGAGGTTGCTCGAGCCGAGCGAGAGCCACGCGTCGCAGATGATCATCTTGGCGTGCAGCACGCGCGGCTGATACTCGAAGATGCGCACGCCGCTGCGGAGCATGCGCCCGTAGAAACGGCGTGCCGCCTGGCGCACCCACGGATGATCGGTGCGCGCGCTCGGCATCAGCAGCCGCACGTCCACACCGCGGCGCGCCGCGCGGCGCAGCGCCTTGCGAAAGCGCCGCGACGGCACGAAGTAGGCGCTCACCAGCCAGACGCGCTGCTGCGCCGTGTCGATCCGGCGCAGCACGCCGCTGGCGAGCACCGAGTGCTCACGCGCCTCGCTGAGCGACAGGCGGCCGGTGGCGCCGCCCGGCAACGGCGCGGCGCGCAGCTCCGCGAGCGCGAGCTCGGGGCCGAGGCGCCGCCAGGTCCGGGCGAAGGCGCGCTGCCAGTCCGCGACCACCGGGCCGCGGATCTCGAGCATGAGCTCGCGCCAGCCGTCGGGGCCGGGCGCGAACTCATCGCTCAGGCCGGCGCCGCCGACGAACGCCACGGCGCCGTCGACCTCGAGGAGCTTGCGGTGGTCGCGCAGAAAATTGCGCAGCCGGCTGCGCCAGCGGAGCGGATTGAAGACGCGCAGCTCCACCCCCGCGGCCCCGAGCCGCCGCCGGTCGCCCGCCGAGAGTCCGAGCGCACCGAAGCCGTCGATCGCCACGCAGCAGCGCACTCCGCGCGCGCGTGCCTGCGTCAGCGCCTCGATGAAGGCGGTGGCGATGTGGCCGGAGCTCATCAGGTACATCTCGAGCAACACGTGCGTGTGCGCCGCCGCGATAGCCGCCAGCATCCGCGGGAAGAAGACGGCGGCGCCGTCGAGCAGCTCGAATGCGTTACCGGGCCGCCACGGCCAGCCGGTGGTGGTGAGCTGCTCCGCGCGAGCCCCGCTCATGCGCGGCGTCAGTCGGCGCGCGCGCGCGCGGCGCGGTGCTCGAGCGCGACGAGCGCGCCGCCGAAGAGCAGCAGCAGCACGAACCAGGCGAGGCCGCGCGTCAGGAGCACCTCGAGCGTGCCGTAGGTCGCCTCGAATTGCGTGTAGTACCTCACGGCCTCGACGCCGCCGATGAGCGCCGCCGCACCCGCGATCAGGAGCAGCGCCGGACCCGCGTGCGCGCGCCGGGCGTCGTCCGCGGCCGCGGCGCCCGCCGGCACGCGCAGCCGCGCATACCACAAGGCGACGATCGCCAGTCCGAGCGCCGAGCTCAGGTACTGCAGGATGTGCGAGATCGCGCCCGTATAGCCGCCGATCGCGACCCGCTCATCGAGCAGCGGGAAGCGGCGCACTCCCCAGCCTTCGGGGTGCGTGAAGGAGTCCCACAGCAGGTGCGTCCACACGCCGAGCAGGATCGCGAGCGGTGCGAGCAGCCACTCCGTGGCGCGCCGCCGGAACGGCTCGAGGGCGTTGAGACACAGCCAGCGTGCGCGCGCGGGCAACAGCACCGTGAGCGGGTCGCGCAGCAGCAGCAGGCCCAGCAGCAGGCCCATGCCGAGCGGCAGGTCGACACTCCAGGCGCCCGTGAGCGTGTGCGTGTAGAGCTTGGACATCGGCACCCGGATGCTGCCGAAGGGCACGAAATACGGGACGTCGGGCACGATCGCCCCGATGAACAGCGGCGCCGTTCGCAGCCACCGCAAGTTCCGCAGCGGCAGTACCGCGGCTGGATGCGCCAGCGTGAACGGCATCGGCGCCTACGCCCCGCCCGGGGGCGCGGTGATCTGAATCGCGAAATCCCGCCCGACCCAGGCCTCGTTGGCGGTGTGCCGGAACGTGAGGTCGATGCGCCGTCCGGCGGCGAGGGGCGCCGTGTCGATCTTGAGGAGGTGCAGGCCGAGCGCGCTCGCCGTGGTCTGCTCGTCGCGCGCCCCCTGCCAGCCGTCGAGCCCCCAGCGGAAGATGCCGGGCTCGCGCAGCGCGAGCGTCAGCGCGCAGCCCTGCGGCAGCTGCGCGGCCGGCGCGTGCTCGCACCAGATCACCCGCGTGAGTGCCGGCCGTATGCCCCGATAGCGCTGCCAGACGCTTTCGGGGCGATCGACGGGCCGCTTCAGCGCGCGCGACATCACGAGCTTCACGTACTCGGCGTGGGCCCAGGCGAGCGGCATGGCGCCGCCCGTCGGGCGCCCGGGCGCGAGGCCGCGTGCGGGCACCGGCGGCGCGTCCCACACCTGCTCGGGCAGCATGCCGCCGGAGGAGGCCATGCGCTGCATGGCGAGGATGAGCGGCGCCGGGTCGCGCCCGGCGGCGACCTCGTAGTGACCGCGCTCGCCCGTCAGCAGCGGCCAGGCGCGCCCGCGCCCCGTGCCGTCGTAGGCGCTGCCGTCCTCGTGCTCGCCATAGCCGTCGCCGGTATAGCGATGCCAGCAGGGACCGGCGGGCGTTTCGACCCTGAGGAGCGCATCGGCCAGGCGCACGCTCTCGAGGATCAGGGGGTCGTCGGCGCGGCGCAGCCCAAAGCGCACCAGCTGCAGGAAGTCGACGCCCACCTGCTCGGCGAGCGGCACGGCGACGCCGGCGCGATTCTTGATCGCCACGACCGAGTTGGGCACGCAGCGGTCGACGAGCGCCTCGGGCGGGGCCTCGCGCACGTAATAGCCCGCGACGCCGTAGCGGCGCGCGAGGGGCGTGTCGCGGACCGTGGTCCAGTCCTCGAGGCGCGCATTCCAGTAATCGGCGAAGGCGAGTGCGAGCTCGCGCTCATCGTCCGCCAGGAAGGGCGCGCCGGCGACCAGTGCCGCGATGCACACCGCGAGCGTGAAGGTATTGAGGCCCGCATCCTCCTCCCACCGGTCCTGATCGCTGACCGGCCCGGTGCGCACCAGGAAGGCGAGCGCGCGGCGCACCATGTCGCCGACCTCGGTGCCCTCGAGCGCGTTGCGTCCGCCGAGCGCCGCGGCGAGCAGCACCGGAAAAGCGGCTTCATCGAGCTGGATCCCGGACCAGTAGCCCTTGCCCCCGAGCCACTGGTTCTGATTCCAGTGGCCGTCGGCATTCTGCGTCGCGATCAGGTAGCGCAGCGTATTGCGCGCCTCGTAGAACGCGCCGCAGGCGAGCAGCGCGCCTGCACATTCCACCAGGTCGCGCGGCCACACGAGGTGGTAACCCTCGCGCTCATCGCGCGTATTGCCCCAGGGGACGCTGAGCGAGGCCACCATCGCACCCGGATAGGTCTTGTCGCGGTGAGTGCGCAGCACCACGGCCGAGGTGCGAAACTGCTGCAGGCACTCCCCGGGCAGGTCGGCCGGCAGATCGGCGACGGGCCTGGAGTTCTCGTGCCAGCGGGCCCACACGGTCTGCTGGTACGACCAGGTCTCCTCGAAGGGCGCCTCGAGCGCGGTGAGCGCGAGCGTCGCGGCCGATTCGGCGCTGCTGCCGAAACCGAGCGCGAGCACCGCCTGGCGCGGCAGCTCCCCGAGCAGCGCCACGTTACCGGGGCCCGCCTCGCTGTACTCCCAGGTCATGGCGCCGTGCCGGTGAAAGTCCTGCCAGCCGTCGTTCTCGCCCACGAAGCCGGCGCTGGCACGCCCGAAAGCCTGCCCCTGCGCGGGAGTGGCGGCGGCCAGGGCCAGCCCGAAGGGACCCTGCTCGGCGGTGAGCGCGCGCCGCCCGCGGTAATCGACTACGGCCGCACGGTTGCCGAGGCCGGTGCCGCCGAGATGCGGTGCGAGCAGTGCGTAGGGCTTGAGCGCCGGATCGCCGCTGAGCGTCACCTCGATCAGCAGCACGTCGCGGTCGTCGCAGGGCGTGACGCGCAGCAACAGCTCGAAACGCGCGTGGCGATGCACGATCTTCACCGCCGGCGCCGCCAGGTTCGCCAGCTGCACCTCGTGGCGCCACATGCGTTTCACTTCGACCCAGAATCCGGCGCCATCGGCGACGATGAAGCCCAAGTCGCGGATTTGCGGGATATCGACCCGCGGGTAGTAGACCTCGTTGACGATGCCGCCACCGATGGTGAACCACAGGCGCGCCGGCCCGAGCGGACAGCCGACCGCCTCCTTGTCGCTGCTGCACCAGGTGGGCGCGAGCCCCGGTCCGCCGGGCGCCGCGCTCATCGGCGCCCCGCCTGCCACAGGCGCATCCCGCCGCGGAACGCATTGCGGTTGTCGCCGCGCCGCGCATACCGCGGCAGCTTCTTCAGGCGCGCGGCATTGCCGCCGCCGAGCACCACGTAGTCGGCCTCGAACGCGAGGCGCAGCTGCGCCACCACCTCTGCGACCGACTTGCGCCAGGCGCGCGTGCCGCGCCGCCGGCGCCCGCGCTCGCCGAGATAATCCTCGAACGTGCGACCGTGCTTATAGGGCATGTGGCCGATCTCGGTCGGCTCGAGCACACCGTCGATGATCAGCGTGGCGCCGAGCCCGGTGCCGAGCCCGAGGAACAGCATGCGGCCGCCGCGGTAGCTGCCGATCGCCTGCATGGCCGCATCGTTGACGATGCGCACCGGCTTGCCGAAGGCGGCCGCGAAGTCGAAGCCCACCCAGCCGGGGGCGAGATTGTGCGGCTCGCCGGCGATGCGGCCGCGGAACACCAGCCCCGGGTAGCCGATGGACACCGCCTCGTAACGCAGGCGCGCGGCGCGCTCGCGGACCTTGCGCACCATGCGCGCGGGCCCGAGCTTCGGTCCCGAGGAGAACTTGCCGATCCGCCCGCGGCCGTCGAGGCGGAACTTGACGTGCGTGCCGCCGACGTCGATGACGAGGATGCGGCGGGGCGCCCGCCGCGGCGCTGCGGTCCTGTTCCCTGGCATCGGACGATTGTGCGGTGCGGCCGGCGCGCATGTAAACCGCGGGCCCCGGCCGTGCATCCAAGGGGGAGCGGCACTTCGCCCACCGTCCGCCCGAAAGGAAGACAGATGACTCACCCACGCTCTCGCGCCGGTGTCCTGCTGCCAGTGGCACTGGCACTGGCTCTCGCAGGCACCGCCCTCGCCCACGACGGCGAAGACACCACGATGGTGACGGGCTCGATCACCGTGAGTCCCGGCGAGCATCGCGGCGACCTGAAGACGGTCAATGGCTCGATCCGCGTCGGCCGGGGCGCGGCGGTCGCCAACGCCCACACCGTCAACGGCAGCATCACGCTCGAATCGCAGGCGACCGCCGCCGAGGCCAAGACGGTCAACGGCTCGGTGCAGCTCGAGGACGGCGCGCGCGTCAGCGGGCGCATCGTGACCGTCAACGGCTCCCTCGCGCTCGGCCGGGGCGCCGAGGTGACCGAGGGACTCACCAATGTGAACGGCGCGATCCGCGTCGGCGCCGCGCACGTCGGCGGCGACATCACCACCGTGAACGGCGGCATGGACATCGGCCCCGACGCGCACGTCGACGGCGGCATCCTCGTGCGCAAGAGCCACCACGCGGACGACTCGGACTCGCAGGAGCCGCCGCGCATCGTCATCGGCCCGGGCTCCGTGGTGAAAGGCACCCTGAAGTTCGAGCGCGCAGTGAAGCTTTACGTGAGCGATCGCGCCACCATCGGACCGGTCGAGGGCGCAACGCCGATCAAGTTCAGCGGCGACCGCCCGCCCGAATGACGAGCGGCCGGAGCACGCGCTCCGGCCGCCCGCCGCCCGTGAGGGGGCGCACCCAGTTAGTGGCTGGGATTGACCGAGACCGTCGCGTCCGCATTGCCGGACGCTCCGGCGGACACGCCCTGCGGCGTCGTGCGCTCGCGGCCGGTGGCAGATCCCGCGAGCCCGCCCTGCGTGCTCAACCCGCTCGGCTGCGGCGCCGGGCTGGCGGTCGTTGCGGGCTTCTCGCCCGTCGTGGGCTTGTTGCCTGCAGAGGGCCTGGAAGCCGCGGCAGTCTGGCTGGCCGCCGCGGCACCGGTCGTAGCCTTGGCATGGCCGTCGCGCGCGGTGGCTGCGGCGCCGCCCACGGCGCTCGCGCTGTCGCTCCCCGCGGTGTGGCGGGCGGTACGGCTCGCGTGGGTCGAAGCACTCTCGCCCGCCTGCGCCGCATTCTTCGCCGCAGCCGTGCGCGCGTTCGCGCGGAAACTGTCGAAGTCACTCGCCTGCGCGGCGCCGAACGGGCCGCGGAGCGAGCCGGCGACGCCACCGCGAGCCCCGCCGCCGAGAAGCTGAGCCTGTGCAGGCAGGGCCGCAACCGACAGCAGCACCAGCGCGGCACTCGTGAAAAGATGAGTCGTCTTCATGGTCGTCTCCTCTCGAGGCCGCGGCCGATCCGCGACCTTTCAATGAGTACTACGACCGGCTGTCGCGAAATCTTCCCGGGCGATCCGCGCTGCGCCTCACTTGACTTAATCCCCGCGCAGCCTCACCAGCGCCGGCGGCGGGCGCAGTTCCGCACCGACCACGCCGTAGCCGTAGGCCGGATCGGGAACTGCCTTGCCCGAGTGCTGCGCGCGGGCGGCGAGTGCCGCGATGGCGCGCGCGGCCGCTCCGGGGTCAGGCACGGCCAGTTGAGGGGCGAGGAGCGCTGCGACGATGGGCGCGGCGAAGGACGTGCCCCGCACCAGCACATAGCCGTGCGGGGATCGGGCCGCGGCCATGTCGGCGCCGGGCGCTGCGAATTTCACCTGCGGACCGCGCTCGGCCTCGGGCAACAGCCGTCCACGCGCGTCGATGCCCGTCACGCCGACGACTCCCGGCCAGGCCGCCGGATACAGCGGGGGCGCCGCCGGACCGTCGTTGCCGACCGCCGCGACGACCAGGAAGCCGCGCGCCACGACGTTGCGCACGATGCTCTCG
>DATKPR010000134.1:0-12299 GCA_035523985.1 Steroidobacteraceae bacterium
GGTCGCTACCTACTGCGCGCGCCTCAACCGCCTCGTTAGCGCGGTGCTCACCGAGTCGCGCGCCGGAAAGGCGTAGACTCCCGCCGGCTTGCTATCCGCCGGTGTCCCCGGCGAAGCCTTTGACATAACCTGTTGCGCAGCCGCAAATAAAATCCCGCGCCCGCACAATTCTTGCTGCGGGCTGTAGTTATGGCTTTAGCTTGGAAGTCGTGTGAGCAGGGGAGACGATGATGGAAGACGTGCCTCATGCCGAGACTCCGCTCAAGGTGCTGGTCGTCGATGACCAGGCGGACTCGGCCGACGCTGTGGCATTCATGCTGTCGCTGATGGGTCATGACGTTCACACGGCGTATGGGCCGCGCGAGGCGTTGGATAAGTTTCGCCAGGTGCGCCCTACCGTGGTGTTCATGGATATCAGCATGCCGGAGCTCAGCGGACTGGAGGCGGCGGCAAGGATCCGCTCAATGCCGGAGGGAACCTCGACGACGATCATTGCCCTGACGGGCCTCGGCCACGAGGCCGACAGGCGCCGCTCGCGCGAGGCGAGCATCGATCATCACCTGGTGAAGCCGGCTTCGCCGATGGTGTTGCATCGGCTGCTGAGCGCCATCCACCCGGTCTAGGTGGACGGCGCCCAGCGCGGAGGTTGGATTATCTAGAGCAGCGGGACCAACAACAACGCGACAATGTTGATGATCTTGATCAGCGGGTTGATCGCCGGTCCCGCGGTGTCCTTGTAAGGATCGCCCACGGTGTCGCCGGTGACGGCCGCCTTGTGGGCATCCGACCCCTTACCGCCGAAGTTACCTTCCTCGATGTACTTCTTGGCGTTGTCCCAGGCGCCGCCGCCGGTGGTCATGGAGATGGCGACGAAGATGCCCGTGACGATGGTGCCGATGAGCAATCCGCCGAGCGCGCGCACGCCGGCGCCGCCGCCCATGAGCGTGTTCATCACCAGCACCAGCACGATCGGCACCAGGATCGGCAGCAGCGACGGCAGGATCATTTCGCGGATCGCGGCCCGCGTCAGCAGGTCGACCGCGCGCGAGTAGTCCGGCTTGGCCGTGCCGGCCATGAGCCCCGCGATCTCGCGGAACTGGCGCCGCACCTCGTTCACCACCGAGCCGGCGGCGCGGCCGACGGCCTCCATGGCCATGGCGCCGAAGAGATAAGGCACCATACCGCCGATGAACAGGCCGATGATCACCGCCGGATCCGACAGCGAGAAGCTCGCGGCCTTGCCGGCCATCTCGAGGTTGCGGGTGTAGTCGGCGAACAGCACCAGAGCCGCGAGCGCGGCCGAGCCGATCGCGTAGCCCTTGGTGACCGCCTTGGTGGTGTTGCCGACGGCATCGAGCGGGTCGGTGATGTTGCGCACTTCCTTCGGCAGCCCCGCCATCTCGGCGATGCCGCCGGCGTTGTCGGTGATCGGGCCGTAGGCATCGAGCGCGACGATCATGCCGGTCATCGACAGCATGGCGGTTGCGGCGATCGCGATGCCGTACAGGCCGCTCAGCGTGTAGGCGCCCCAGATCGCCAGGCACACCGCCACCACCGGCAGCGCCGTCGACTTCATCGACACACCGAGGCCGGCGATGATGTTGGTGGCATGACCGGTCTGCGAGGCGGAGGCCACCTTGCGCACCGGGCTGTATTCGGTCGCGGTGTAGTACTCGGTGATCATGATCATGGCCGCCGTGAGGCCAAGCCCGATCAGCGTGCAGCCGTAGAGCGGCGCGGCGCTCCCCGGCATGATCTGCCGGGTGATGAAGTAGAACGCCACCGCGGATACCACCGCGGACACGATCACGCCCTTGTAGAGCGCGTTCATGATCTTGCCGCCCTCGCGCGTCGCGACGAAGAACGTCCCGATGATCGAGGCGACGATCGAGGCGGCGCCGAGCGCGAGCGGATAGATCACCGCGGCGTAGGCCGCGTCGGGCCCGCGCCGGGTGAACAGCAGCCCGCCGAGCAGCATGGTCGCGACGATGGTCACCGCGTAGGTCTCGAACAGGTCCGCGGCCATGCCGGCGCAGTCGCCGACGTTGTCGCCGACGTTATCGGCGATCACCGCGGGGTTGCGCGGGTCGTCCTCGGGGATCCCGGCCTCGACCTTGCCGACGAGGTCGGCGCCGACATCGGCGCCCTTGGTGAAAATGCCGCCGCCGAGGCGCGCGAATATGGAGATGAGCGAGCCGCCGAAGGCGAGCCCGACCAGCGCGTGCAGCGCTTCCTCGCCGCCGACGCCGGCCTGGCGCAGCACCGTGTAGTAGCCGGCGACGCCGAGCAGCGCGAGGCCGACGACCAGCATG
The DNA here is from genome assembly GCA_035523985.1 of Steroidobacteraceae bacterium. Lineage (GTDB taxonomy): Bacteria > Pseudomonadota > Gammaproteobacteria > Steroidobacterales > Steroidobacteraceae > 13-2-20CM-66-19. The sequence goes on from DATKPR010000134.1 coordinate 2,313, forward strand.
CCGGTGATGGCGCCGCCGCGGAACGCGACGGTGAGCGCGGCGTTCAGACCGCCGGTGGCGGCCTGCGCGGTGCGCACGTTGGCGCGCACCGAGATATTCATGCCGATGTAGCCGGTGAGGCCCGAGAGCACCGCACCGATCGCGAAGCCCCCGGCGGTCGCCCAGCCGAGGCGCGAGAAGCCGATGACGACCAGCAGGACGAGGCCGACGATGAGGATGGTGCTGTACTGGCGGTTGAGGTACGCCTTGGCGCCGGCCTGGATGGCCGCGGCGATCTCCTGCATGCGCGCATTGCCCGCCGGCAGGCGCAGGATTGCCGCCGTCGAGAACGCGCCATAGAGAACGGCCAGTACGCCGGCGCCGATCGCAAGCCACAGCCACATGCTGAGATCCATCCGGAAACCTCCCCCAAAAAAGGCCGCGAACTATAGCACGGCGGGGGTCGGCGACGGCTTGCGGAGCGGGCCGCGCCGCAGCGCAGCAAGCCGCTTTTCAGACCTGAGGCGGCGGGCCGCTGCGGGTGCCCTGGTCAGACCTTGAAGTCCGCGAGCTTGCGCCTGACCGGGACGCCGCGGATGCGCACGTAGTCCGGCAGGCCGTTGCGATAGGGGGGGTAGGCCTCGCCCGCCACCAGCGGCTCGAGGTAGCGCCGGCAGGCCTCGCTGATCCCGAAGCCGTCCGCGCGCAGGTATTCCCGCGGCAGCTTCTTCTCCTTGTTGGCGACCTCGGCGAGCGGCACGTGACCGATGACCCAGCGGTAGGGCCTGGAGGACTTGCGCACGATGGTCGGCATCACCGCGTTCACGCCCTTCACGGCGAGCTCCACCGCCGCCTTGCCGACCGCATAGGCCTGCTCGACGTCGACCTTGGCGGCAATGTGGCGCGCGGAGCGCTGCAGGTAGTCGGCCACCGCCCAGTGATACTTGTAGCCGTGCGCCTCGCGCACCATGTTGGCGACCACCGGGGCGACGCCGCCCAACTGCGTATGGCCGAAGGCATCGCGGGTACCGGCGTCGGCGAGGAACTTGCCGTCCTCGTAGGCGGCGCCCTCGGAAACGACGATCACGCAGTAACCGTAGTCGGTCACCGACTGCTTCACGCGGTCGAGGAAGCGGCGCCCGTCGAAGGGCACCTCGGGAAAGAGGATCACGTGCGGCGGCTCATCGAGCCCGCGGCCGGCGAGCCCGCCGGCGGCGGCAATCCAGCCGGCATGGCGCCCCATCACCTCGAACACGAACACCTTGGTCGAAGTGCGCGCCATCGAGGCGACGTCGAGCGCCGCCTCGCGCGTCGAGACCGCGATGTACTTGGCCACCGAGCCGAAGCCCGGGCAGCAATCGGTGTGCGGCAGATCGTTGTCGACGGTCTTCGGCACGCCGACGCAGGTGATGGGATAGCCGAGGGAGGCGCCAAGCTGCGACACCTTGAGCGCGGTGTCCATCGAGTCGTTGCCGCCGTTATAGAAGAAGTAGCGGATATCGTGCGCGCGGAACACCTCGATCAGCCGCTCGTACTCGCCGCGGTTCTGCTCGAGGCCCTTGAGCTTGAAGCGCGCCGAGCCGAAGGCGCCGGCCGGCGTGTGCCTGAGCGCGCGGATGGTGGCGGCGCTCTCGCGGGCGCAGTCGATGAGATCCTCGGTGAGCGCGCCGATGATGCCGTGGCGCCCGGCGTACACCCTGCCGATGTGCCTCGAGCGCATCGCGGTCTCGATGACGCCGCAGGCCGAGGCGTTGATGACGGCGGAGACGCCGCCGGACTGTGCATAGAAGGCGTTGGCGCGGACGGTCTTTTTCATGATGGCGGCAAGAATACCGCAGCGCGCATGGCCCGGGCGGCGTGTTTGACTTGGGCGGGGAGCGCTCGGTAACGTGGCTGCCTCCCTTGCTGCCCGCGCAGCGCTCTCGCACTGAAACAAACATGCGCATCGTCCTGTTGGGGGCTCCCGGTTCCGGTAAAGGCACCCAGGCACAGCGCCTGGCCGAGCGTAGCGGCGTCCCGCAGATCTCCACCGGGGATCTGTTGCGCGCCGCGGTGGCGCGCGGCACGCCGCTCGGACTCGAGGCCAAGGCGGTCATGGAGAGCGGGCGGCTGGTCGACGATGCGCTGGTGCTCGGCATGATCCGCGAGCGCCTCGCCGAGCCCGACGCGCGCGCCGGGTTCATCCTCGACGGCTTCCCGCGCAACCTGGTGCAGGCCGCGGCCCTCGACGGACTGCTGGCCGAGCTCGGGCAGCCGCTCGATGCGGTGGTGCAGTTCGAGGTCGCGAACGAGGAGCTGGTGCGGCGCATCTCCGGCCGGCGCAGCTGCGCCGATTGCGGCCGGGTGTTCAACGTGCTGGCGGCACCCCCGCCGAGCGGCGCGGCGGCCGTCTGCCCCAGAACCGGGGCGCCGCACCGCCTGATGCAGCGTGCCGACGACAACGAGGCGACGGTAGCCGAGCGGCTGCGGGTCTACGCGCAGAAGACCCGCCCGCTGACGGAGTTCTATCGCAAGCGCGGGCTGCTGCGCGTCATCGACGCCGAGGGCGCGGTCGATGCGGTGACGCAGCGTCTCGCCGACTCGCTCGCGGCGGCACCCGCCGCGGCGTCCGCGCCGGCGCGGGTGCGCAAGGGCGCCGCCAAGCGTGCGCGCCCCAGGAGCGCGGTACGCGCCACGGCGCGCCGTGGACGCGCGGCCCGCACCGCCACGCGGCGTGCCAAGAGTGCGCGCCGCAACGCGCCGGCACGCGCGGCGCGCACCGGCAGCCGCCGGAGCCCGGGTCCGAAACGCCCGGGCACCGCCCGCCGTACGCCGCGCCGCCGCACCCGGCGCTGAGCGCGGGCGCGCCCGCGCGCCCTACAAGGCCGCGAGCAGTCGTTCGCCGAGCACCTCGCGGCGCCAGCCGCGCAGCACCGCACCGTCGCGCCGCCCGTCGGCGAGCAGCTCGAGCTCGCGCCGCGTCGCCAGCACTTCGGGTACCAGCGCGAGCTCGGCCGCCACCGCCTGGTTGATGCCGCCGAGCTTGCGGACCAGCGCCTGGCGTTGCGGGTCCGCGGGCGGCCGCGCCGGCGCGGGCGGCGGCGGATCCTCGATGCCCGCGGCGGCGACGCAGGCGAGCAGCTGCGCGCCGCTGTGCTTCACGACCCCGGGGGGCAGCTCCGGCACGGCGGCGAGCGCGGCGGCGGTGCGCGGCACGCGCAATACGATCTCGCGCAACGCACCGTCCTCGAGGATCCAGCCGCGCGGGCGATCGTGCTCGAGAGCGGCGCGCTCGCGCCAGGCCGCGAGGCTGCGCGCCAGCCGCTCGCGCCCGGGATCGAGGCCCTTCAGGCCCCGCAGGCGTTGCCAGGCCTCCTCGGGATCGATGGTGAAGACGCTTGCGTCGGCGAGGCCGGCGAGCTCCTCGGCGAGCCAGGCGCGGCGCCCGAGACGCGTCAGCTGCTCCTCGAGGGCCTCGGCGAGCGGTACCAGGTAGCGCACGTCATCGAGCGCATATTCGATCTGCTCCGGCGACAGCGGCCGCCGCGACCAGTCGGTACGCGTGTGCGATTTGGCGAGCTCGCGGTTGAGGAGCCGCCGTACCAGCTCGGCATAGCCGACCTGCGCCGGGAAGCCGGCGAGCGCGGCGGCGATCTGCGTGTCGAAAACCGGGCGTGTCAGCCCCGCGACCGGGAACAGCACCTCGAGGTCCTGACGCGAGGCGTGCATCACCTTGAGCGTGCCCGGGGCGCACAGCAGCGCCGCGAGCGGGGCGAGCGAGCGCAGCGCGAGCGGATCGACGCACACCGCCTCGTCGGCTGCCGCAAGCTGCACGAGGCACAGGCGTGCGTGGTAGGTGCGCTCGCGCAGGAACTCGGTGTCGAGGCCGACGCGCGCGCGCGCACCGAGGCGTGCGCAAACCTCGGCCAGGGCTGATGCTGTCGTGACGGGTGTCTGCAAACGCTCGGGCGATGATCTGTACAATCGGACGGACCCAATTATGCGCATGCGCCACGACCGATAGCCATGAGGCAGATCATCCGTCTGTTCGTGCAGATCGCGCTGCTCAAGCGCGGGCCGCAGGACCTGCCGGCCTCGCCCACGCTGCTCGCGCTCACGGTGTGCGCCTATGCGGCGCTGACCGCACTGGTGAGCGGCCTGTTGCCCCAGGGCGGGGCCGCGCCCCTGCCGCTCGCGGTCGAGATCGCATTCACGCTGGTGTGGTACGCGGCAGTGCTCCGACTGCTCGGCCGCAGCGAGCGCTTCCTGCAGACCACCACCGGCATCTTCGGCGTGCAGACGCTCCTCATGCAGCCGCTGCTCGTGTCGGTGTGGCTGATGCGCCGCTACGGGCAGGATGCGACCTGGCAGCTGCCGGTCGCGGTGGCGGGCCTCGCGGTCGTGATCTGGCTGGTCGCGGCCAACAGCCACGTGGTGAAGGCGGCGCTCGAGTGGTCGAGCGCGGCGAGCGTGGCGCTGGTGATCCTCGAGATCGTCAGCGGACAGCTGCTGCTGTTCACGCTGTTTCCGCCGACCGCGGTCTGAGGGCGAACCGCATGCACGTTCACATTCTCGGTATCGGCGGCACCTTCATGGGCGGCGTGGCCGCCATCGCCCGCGCCGCGGGCTGGCGCGTCACGGGCTGCGACCGCGACATGTATCCGCCGATGAGCACCCAGCTCGAGGCGCTCGGCATCGAGGTGACCTCGGGCTTCGGCGCCGAGCAGCTCGCGCTCGCGCCCGACGTGGTGGTGGTCGGCAACGTCATGACACGCGGCATGCCGGTCATCGAGGCACTGCTCGAGTCGGGTCAGCCGTACGTCTCCGGACCCGAGTGGCTCGCGCGCGAGGTGCTGCAGCACCGCTGGGTGCTGGCGGTGGCGGGCACCCACGGCAAGACCACGACCTCCTCGCTCCTCGCCTGGATCCTGGAGCACGCCGGACTCGCACCCGGGTTCCTGATCGGCGGCGTGCCGGCGAACTTCGGCGCGAGTGCGCGCCTCGGCAGCGCGCCGTTCTTCGTCATCGAGGCGGACGAGTACGACACCGCGTTCTTCGACAAGCGCGCCAAGTTCGTGCATTACCGGCCGCGCACCGCGGTGCTCAACAACCTCGAGTTCGACCACGCCGACATCTACGCCGACGTCGCTGCCATCGAGCGGCAGTTCCATCACCTGGTGCGCATCATCCCGGGCGGCGGCCGCATCGTCTGGAATGCCGCGGATGAGCGGCTGCGGGAGACGCTCGCCCTGGGCTGCTGGACGCCGCGCGAGGGCTTCGCGCGCGCCCCCCGGCCGGATGCCCTGTGGAGCGCGCGCGCCGCGCCGGGAGCCGAGGACTACTCGCGTTTCGAGGTGCTCGAGGCGGGACGCCCCCAGGGCACGGTCGAGTGGCAGCTGATCGGCGCGCACAACGTCGACAACGCACTCGCGGCGATCGCCGCCGCGCGCCACGCCGGCGTGCCGGTGGCGCGCGCCATCGAGGCGCTGGCGGGCTTCCGCGGCATCGCCCGCCGCATGCAGCTGCGCGGCGAGGTGCGCGGGGTGCGCGTCTACGACGACTTCGCGCACCATCCGACCGCGATCGCCACCACCCTGGACGGGCTGCGCCGGCGCGTCGGCGCGGCGGCGCGCATCGTCGCGGTGCTCGAGCCGCGCTCGCACACCATGCGCATGGGGGTGCACCGCGACACCCTGGCGCCCGCGCTCGCGGCAGCCGACGAGGTGTGGCTCTATACCCCGCCCGACCTCGGCTGGGACGCGGCGGGGGTACTCGGCGCGTTCGGCGCGCGCGGCCACGCCGCCGCCGACGTCGCCACGCTCGCGCGCGAGCTGGCACGCTCGGTGCGCGCCGGCGATCACGTCCTCATCATGAGCAACGGCGGCTTCGGCGGCCTGCACGAGCAGCTGCTCGCCGCGCTCGCCCGCTAAGCCGGCCCGCCCGCGAGCAGGGCGGTGAGCGCATCCAGCACCTCCTCCATGCGGTTGCGCACCCGCGGCTGCCCGAAGAGCGCGGCGGCGGTGGACGCCGGCGGCGGCCGTGCGAGCAGCCCGAGCGCCGCGCTCTCGATGGAGGGCGCCGCGAGCTCGGCGCGTACCGCGAGGCCGGCGCGCACGCAGCACGCGATGCGGTGCGCCTGATCGTGCGCGATCGGCACCGCCACGCACGGCAGTGCGCAGGCGAGCGCCTGCAGCAGCGTGTCGCCGCCGTTGCACACCACGAGGCGGGCGCCGCGGATGAGCTCGGCCAGCTCCTCGGGCGGCAGCCGCGGTGAGCTCGTGAGCAGCGGCGGACGCTCGAGGCCCGCACCGCCCGCGTCCGGCCCGACGAGCAGCGTGGGCGTGCCGTGGCGCGCGATGCCCGCGGCCGCGGCGGCGACGATCTCGGGGGCGCGCTCGGCGCCCGGGTGAGCGCTGCCGCCGCCGGGAACGACCAGCACGTAGTTGCCGGCCTGCAGACCGAAGCGCGCGCGGCAGGCGGCGGCGCGCTGCGCGTCCGACGCCGGCAGCAGCGTGTCGATGTAACGCACGGCCGGACGCCCGAGGGCGCGCAGCTTGAGGCGCTCGAGCCGCGTCGGCGCGCCGGCGATGAAGTCCGGGTAGGCGATCCAGTGCTCGTCGATGAGCCGCATCCACGCGAGGCGGAACGCCTTGCGGCGCTGCCGGCGCCGCGAGCTGACGTAGACGATGCGCGCACCCGCATCGCGCGCGGCACGCAGCTGCGCCGTGCGCCCGGCGTTGTCGAACAGCACCAGCTGCGGGGCGAACTCACGGATGAGCGCGCGTACCTCGCGCGTATGGAAAGTCGCGGAGGAGGGCAGGAGCGTCGTGGGGAACGGCGTGCCGGCGGCGTAGGGGGCCTCGCGGCTCAGGGCGAAGTGCAGCCCGACCCCGGGCAGCCGTCCGGTGAGCGCCGTGGCGATGGCGAGGCAGCGCGCGTACTCTCCCATGCCCCGCGGTCCGGACACCGGAATGAACAACAGGCGCTGGCTCGGGGTGGGCACGGCTGCGGATGTTAGAGTACCGCGAACGGCCAAGTCTCCCGTCGTACGATGACGCCGCTCCTGTTCTTCGATCCGCTCTGCCCGCGCCCCTACGGCGAGGCCAGCCTGCGCGCCGGGGGGCTCGCGGGGACCGAGGCGAGCACCGTGCGCATCGCCGAGGCACTCGATGCCTGGGTGGCGCAACATAACCGCACCGCGGCCGAGGGCCGCTACCGGCCACCGGGCGCGGTCGCGCACGTGCGCCACGTGGTGGTGCTGCGCGACCCGCGCGCGCTGCGCGATGCGGCGCGGCTCTTTCCCGGGGCGCGCTTCACGCTCTGGGTGCACGACCGCATCGAGCCCGGCTCTTCGCGCGCGCGCTGGTTCGCCGCGGCCGCCGCCGAGCTGCGGCGGCTCGCGCCCGACATCGTGTGCGTGTCCGACTATCAGCGCGCGCGCGTCGTCGCCACCCTCGCGCTGCTGCCGGGGTGCGAGCGCCTCGCGGTGCGGCGCATCTATAACCCGGTGGATGACGCCATCGTGCCCGACGGCACGCCCGTCGATCCCGCCAAGCTGGTGTTCTTCTCCTCTCCCAACAAGGGCCTCGCCTACGCGCTCGATGCGTTCCGGGCGCTGCGCCGGCGCATGCCGGATCTGCGCCTGAGCGTCGGCAATCCGGGCTACAAGAGCTTCGCCGCCGCGGATCTCCCGGGCGTCGAGTGGCTGGGATCGCTGCCGCACGCGCGCGTGCTCGAGGAGTCGCGCGCGGCCTTGTGCGCCTTCAACCCGAACTTCGTCATCCCCGAGACCTTCGGACTCGTATACGCCGAGGCGCACGCCGTCGGCACGCCGGTGCTGACGCACGATTGCGGCGCCGCGCGCGAGGTGCTGGGCGATGGGGAGCAGCTGCTGCCCGTGCGCCCGGCGCAGCGTGCCTACGAGGCGCCGTTGCACCGCCTCGGGCCGCGCTGGCGCTCGCTTGCCGCGCGGCTCGCGGATCGCTGCGGACTCTTCGCTCCCTACATCGAGCGCATCGAGCGCTGGCGCGCGGGCGGGCGGCCGCGGGTCGGACCCGATCCACGCTTCCGCCTGTCGGTGGTCGCCGCCGAGTGGCGCGACCACCTCGGGACCTGAGGGGACCGTCCGGCATGCGCGCCTTCGCCGTCTTCCTGGCTTTGCTCGCCGCCGCGCTGGCGGTGGTCGCGCTGTGCACCTACCCGGCGTGGCTGCTGCTGCATCCGCACTTCGATTTCCCGTTCCATCGCATCGGCGAGCGGCTCGGGATGCTGGCGCTCGCCGCCGGCTTCATCCTCGTCGCGCGCCGCCTCGGGCTCGCCGATCGGGCGAGCCTCGGATTCGGCCTGCCGCGGCCGCTGTTCGTGCGCGAGCTGCTCGTCGGACTCGCGCTCGGCGTGGCGACGATGCTCATGATCGTCGCGGCGATGAGCGCACTTGGACTCCTCGACTGGTCGCAGGCGGCCGGCCTCGCCGCCGGCGGGCTCGCCCGGCTGCTGCTGGCGCGCCTGGCGAGCGCTCTCGCGGTGGCTTTCATCGAGGAGAGCTTCCTGCGCGGGGCGATGTACAGCGCCATCGAGCGCGAGTCGGGCGCACGGGCGGCCGTGCTGCTCACGGCACTGCTCTATGCGGCGACGCATTTCTTCGGCAAGGTGCGCATCGCTCCGCAGGATGTCACCGCCTGGAGCGGCGTCGCGCTCCTCGGCCAGTCGCTCGACGCCTTCGCGCACTTCGGCGGCATCGTCGATGCGTTCCTCGCGCTCTTCGGCGTCGGCGTGGTGCTTGCGCTCATCCGCCAGGCGAGCGGCAACATCGCCGGCTGCCTCGGACTGCACGCCGGCTGGGTGTGGGTGATGCTGGTGGCGCACGAGCTGACGACGCCGCGGCGCGACGTCCCGCTCGCCTTCCTGCTCAGCCGCTTCGACGGCTTCGTCGGCTGGCTGGTGCTCGCCGCTACGGCAGTGTTCGCGGTGCCGCTGTGGCGCTTCTACGCCGCCCGGGCGATCAGGATCGGAAAAAAGGCGGCCGCGGGGACGCCCTGAAGAGCTCGCGCACGCTCAGTCCAGCTGCACCGCCGCGTGGCCGTCCCTGCGCAAGGCCTCGAGCAGGCCACCTTTGCCGACCAGGTGCAGAGCACCGACCACGACCAGGCAATCCTGATCCCCCTGCAGCAGCCGCTCGATCTGCGGCAGCCAATGCCGGTTGCGATCCGTCACCAGCGCCTCGTAGAGCGCCGGGAAGGCGCGGTATTCGTGCGCCAGCAGCGCCGCGAGCCTGCCGGTATCGCCGCGCCGCCAGGCCTCGAGCACCGCGCGCGTCTCGTCCCCCGAGTCGTCGAGATCATCGAGCACCATGTCGAGAAACCGCAGCTGCGCGGCCGGCGTCAGCGCCTCGAAGACCGCCATCTCGTCCGCCAGCGTCTCAAGTCCGGCGGTGCTCTTGTGATCCGCGCGGGCGCGCTGCAGCAGCTGCTGCTCGACGCCCTGCTGCGGGTCGTAGCCGCGACGGGCGTAGTCGAGCTCCGTGAGCTGCAGCGCGACCATCCAGGGGGCCTCGTGATCGAGTGAATCGGCCGGCAGGCCGAGTGTCCCGGCTGCCGCGCTGGTACGCGCGTAGCGCGCCGCGCCCGCGACCTCGCGCAGGCTGCGTCCCTCGGGCAGCGCGCCGTGCTGCATCAGAGTGCCGAGCGCCTCGGCCGGGTCGAGCGTGGCGAGGTCGATCTCCATGACGAGGCTCGCCGAGTCCGCATAGGCGTGCGTCAGCGCCGGCGGCAGCGCGGCGTCCGCGGCGCGCAGCAGGTGAATGGAGCCCGCGAGGTAGACGGTGTGGTGAGCGCCGCGGATGGCCCACACGGGGCCGGCGGCGCGGGCGTTCAGGCAGCCGAGGAGGCCGAGCGCGAGCAACCACCACGATGCTGATCGAGCCACACGACCTCCGTGAGCAGTGAGCCGTCGGCGCGCAGCTCGAGCGTACGATACGCCGGCGGCCGGCGATCGAGTGCGAAGTCATCCGACCCGGGCAGGAACTGCGCG
>DATKPR010000135.1:0-27729 GCA_035523985.1 Steroidobacteraceae bacterium
CGCAGGAAGCCGTCCGGCAGCATCACCTTGGCGGTCTCGTCGGGCCGCTTCCAGTAACCCTTCATCACCTGGGGTCCGCGTACGCAGATCTCGCCGATCTCGCCGATCGCGAGGTCGTTGCCGGCATCGTCCTTGATCGCGATCTCGGTCGAGGGGATCGGCACGCCGATCGAGCCGTTGAAATCCTCGCTCGGCGGGTTGATGGTGGCGGCGGGTGAGGTCTCGGTGAGGCCCCAGGCCTGCGACAGCACGTTGCCGGTCGCTTCCTTCCACTTGGCGGCGACCGCGCCCTGTACCGCCATGCCGCCGCCGAGGGAGATCCTGAGTCCGCTGAAGTCGATCTCGCTGAAGCCCGGCGCGTGCAGCATGGCATTGAAGAGCGTGTTGACGCCCGAGATGAAGTTGCAGGGATAGCGCTTCATCTCGGCGATCAGGGACTTGAGGTCCCGCGGATTGACGATGAGCAGGTTCCGCCACCCGAGGCGCGCGAACACCATGCAGTTACAGGAGAGCGCGAAGATGTGATAGAGCGGGATCGCCGTGAGCAGCGTGCCTTCCCTGGGCAGGCTCTCGCCGATCCAGGCCTCCGCCTGCAGCACGTTGGTGCTGACGTTGCCGTGCGAGAGCATGGCCCCCTTGGCGACGCCGGTGGTGCCGCCCGTGTACTGCAGGAACGCGAGGTCGTCGTGCCCCAGGTCGACCGGGGCGAGCGGGAGCTTCAGTCCCGCCTTCACCGCCGCCTTGAAGGAGCTCGCGACCGGGATGCTCCAGGCGGGCACCTGCTTGCGCACCTTCCGGATCACGAAGTTGACGATCGCGGATTTGGGGAAGGGCAGGTAATCGCCCACCGCCGTGACCAGCACGTGCTTCACCTGCGTCTTCGGCAGCACCTTCTCCAGCACGTGCGCGAAGTTCTCGAGCACGACGATCCCCGTGACGCCGGCGTCGGTGAGCTGGTGCTCGAGCTCCGGGGCGGTGTAGAGCGGGTTGGTATTGACGACCACCAGCCCGGCGCGCAGCGCTCCGAAGAGGGCGATCGGATACTGCGGCGTGTTGGGCAGCATGATCGCGATGCGGTCGCCCTTGCGGTAGCCGTTGCCCTGCAGCCAGGCGGCGAAGGCGCGCGACTGCCGCTCGAGCTCCGCATAGCTCATCGTCGCGCCCATGAACACGTAGGCGGCGCGCCCGGCGTACTTCGCGCAGGTCTCCTCGATGAGCTGCTTGAGCGAGCGCAGCTTCGAGGGGTCGATGGTCGCCGGGACGTACGGCGGGTAGGACTTCAGCCAGATCTTGTCCATCAACTTCCCCCGGTTTTGGGCTTCTTATTCAGCAAGGGTGCGAGGTACGGCCAGACGTTCTCGAGTACCGGTGCCTCGCCGCGGGCGTTGGGATGCAGTCCGTCGGCCTGCATGAGGTCCGGGTCGAGCGCCACCTTGTCCAGCAGGAACGGCACCAGCGGCAGATGATATTGGTTTGCGAGCTCGGGGAACACGCGCTCGAAATCCCCCGTGTAGCGCGGCCCGTAATTCGGCGGAATGCGGATGCCGACGAGGAGCACCTGCGCCCCGGAGCCGCGCGCCAGGTCGATCATGCGCATGAGATTCGCGCGCAGCGCCTCGACCGGCAGTGCGCGCAGCCCGTCGTTGGCGCCGAGCTCGAGGATCACGAGGACGGGCTTGTGCAGCTCAAGCGCCCGCGGCAACCGCTCGAGGCCGCCGCCGCTCGTCTCGCCGCTTTCGCTGGCATTGACCACCTGGTATCCGTACCCTTGAGTTCTGAGTCGCTGCGCGAGCATCGCGACCCAACCCTCCCCAGGAGTCAGTCCATATGCGGCGCTCAGGCTGTCACCGAAGACGAGGATCGTACGGCCGGAGGCCGCCTGCGCCGCGAGCGCGATGAGCAGCAATCCCACGCCGAGCGCCGCGGCGGCGCCGAATCTGGCGAGCGTTCTCAAGGCGGAAAACCTCTCGAAGGAGGTTAGCAGCCCGGAAGGCGCGCTGACTATTGTCGATTCGGTATCGCTCGAGATCGCCCGCGGCGAGTCGGTGGCGGTCGCCGGACCCTCGGGGGCCGGCAAGTCCACGCTCCTCGCGCTCCTCGCCGGCCTCGACACGCCGACCGCCGGGCGGGTGCTGCTCGAGGGCACCGATCTCACGCGCCTCGACGAGGACGGCCGTGCGCGGCTGCGCGCCGAGCGCGTCGGCTTTGTGTTCCAGTCCTTTCATCTCATCCCGGCGCTCACGGCGCTCGAGAACGTGATGCTGCCGCTCGAGCTCGCCGGCCGCGCCGACGCCCGCCGTGCCGCCACCGAGACGCTGACGCGCGTCGGACTCGGGGAGCGCACCGGCCACTATCCCCGCCAGCTCTCCGGCGGCGAGCAGCAGCGCGTCGCGATCGCGCGCGCCTTCGTCACGCGCCCGGCGGTGCTGTTCGCGGACGAGCCGACCGGCAATCTCGACACCGCCACCGGGGCGCGGGTCGGGGAGCTCCTGTTCGAGCTCAACGCCAACCTCCACACGACGCTCGTGCTCGTCACCCACGACCGCGAGCTCGCGGCGCGCTGCGGGCGGATGCTGCGCATGGAAGCCGGGCGGCTCGTCGCATGAAGGCGCTGCGGCTCGCGCTGCGGCTCCTGTCGCGCGAGTGGCGCTCGGGGGAGCTCGGCGTGCTGCTGCTCGCGCTCATCGTGGCCGTGGCGGCCCTGAGCGGTGTCGGCTTCCTCGTCGGGCGCATCGGCGCCGCGGTGGCGCTCGAGGCGAGCTCGGTACTCGCCGCCGACATCCGCTTAGGCAGCACCCGGCCGCTCGCGCCGGACTACTTCGCCGAAGCCACGCGCCGGGGGCTCAAGTCCGCGCGCAGCACCACGCTGCTCTCGGTGGTCTTCAACGGGGATGCCAGCCAGCTCTCGAACCTCGTCGCGGTCACCGACGGCTATCCGCTGCGGGGCCGGCTGCTGCTCGGGGCTGAGCCCTTCGCGCCGGGCACCCCGGCGCAGGGCATCCCGGCGCCCGGGGAGGTGTGGCCGGCCTCCAAGCTCCTCGCCGCGGTCGGCGGCCGGGTGGGTACGACGCTCTCGATCGGCGCGGCGACCTTCAGGGTGACGCGCGTGCTCATCTCGCGGCCCGACCAGGGCGGCACCTTCGCCGAGCTCGCCCCCAGCCTCATCATGAATGCCGCCGACCTCCCCGCCACGCACCTCATCCAGCCCGGGAGCCGCGTGAGCTACGCGGGCCTCTTCGCCGGCGAGCGCGCGTCGATCGACGACTTCAAGGCCTGGCTCACCCTGCACAAGGAGCGCGGCGAGCGGCTGCGCGACATCACCGACGCGAGCCCCCAGGTGCGCAACGCCGTCGAGCGTGCCGGGCGGTTCCTGAGCCTGGCGAGCCTGGTGAGCGTGCTGCTGTGTGCGATCGCGGTGGCGATGGCGGCGCGCCGCTACGTGCACCGCCACCTCGACACCGTGGCGTTGTTGAAGACCCTGGGCGCCACGCGCGCGTTCACGCTCGCGGTCGCGGTGCTGCAGCTCGTCATGCTCGCGCTCCCCGCCGCCCTCGCCGGCGCCGCGCTCGGCTTCCTGGCGCAGGAGTGGCTGCTGCGCACCATCCGCGGACTCCTCGCCATCACCGCGCTGCCGCCCCCGGGCGCCATGCCGCTCGTGCTCGGGCTCGCGACCGCGATCGCCGTGCTCGCCGGCTTCGCACTCCCGCCGCTGGTGCAGCTCGGGCGCGTGCCGGCGCTGCGTGTCCTGCGCCGCGACTTGGGTCCCCCGCCCCCGATCGTGGTGCTCGCCTTCGGACCCGCGGTCGCGGTGGTGCTGCTGCTCATCGCCTGGGTGGTGCGCGATGCGCGCCTCTTCGTCTACCTCGCCGCGGGCCTCGCGGTGTTCCTCGCCGTGCTCACCGCCGCCGGGGCGGGACTGGTGCTCGCCGCCGGACGCCTGCGCGGACGGGTCGGGGTGGCGTGGCGCTTCGGGGTCGCGAATCTCTCGCGGCGGCGCGCCGAGAGCGTGGTACAGCTCGTGGCCTTCGGCACCGGCATCATGGTGCTCTTGCTCCTCGGCATCCTCCGCGAGGACCTGAACAGCGACTGGCGGCGCACGCTCCCGCCGGATCTGCCCAACTATTTCTTCATCAACATCCCGCCCGCCGAGCGCGACGGTTTCATCCGCTTCGTCGAGGGCATGGGCGCCCGCACCACGCGCGTGCTGCCGATGATCCGCGGCCGCCTCACCGCCATCAACGGCCGCGCCGTGGAGGAGGGACGCCGCGGCGGGCGCGGCGAGGAGGAGGGCTTCGCGACGCGCGAGCAGAACCTCACCTGGACCGCCGAGCTCGGGCCCGACAACCGCATCGTCGCGGGCCGCTGGTGGACGCCGGCGGATACCGGCAAGCCGCTCGTCTCGCTCGCCACCGAGTTCCAGGAGTCTCTCGGCGTCAAGGTCGGGGACACGCTCACCTTCGACATCGGCGGGGAGACTCTCGAGACCACGGTCGCGAGTATCCGCAAGGTGAAGTGGGACACCTTCCAGCCGAATTTCTTCATCGTGTTCGCGCCCGGGGTGCTCGATTCGGTCGCCGGCACCTACATGACGAGCGCCTACTTCACGCCGGGCACGGCGCGCACGCTGGCCGGGCTCGCGCACCGCTATCCCAGCGTCTCGATCTTCGACATCGACGAGCTCCTGAACCAGGTGCGCGCGGTGCTCGACAAGGCGGCGCTCGCGGTGCAGAGCGTGTTCGTGTTCACGCTGCTCGCCGGTCTCATGGTGCTGCTCGCGGCGGTGCAGTCGAGCCGCGACGAGCGCCGTTACGAGAGCGCCATGCTGCGCACCCTCGGCGCGCGGCGCAGCACCGTGGTGCAGGGCGTGCTGGCGGAGTTTGTGACCTTAGGCACGCTCTCGGGCCTCATCGCCGCGGCCGGTGCCTCGCTCGCGGCCTACTACCTCACCACCCGCTGGCTCGAGCTGCGCTACACCTTCGAATGGCTGCCCTGGGTCGTGGGGGTGTGCGGCGGGGCGCTGCTGGTCGCCACGGGCGGCTGGCTCGCGACGCGCTCGGTGGTGAATCAGCCGCCGCTCACGACGCTACGGGCTTGAGTCCCACCGCGGCAAAGGCGCTCTGCGCCTCGGGGTTCGCCATGAAGGTGTTCCAGACGAAGCCGCTGCGCGCGTTCTCGGCCATCAACATCGTGATGCCGGCGTCGATCCCGAGCACGTCCGCGTCGTACCAGCCGGTGAGCGGATTGCAGGCGTCGACGAAGCCGTAGCGCTGCCAGGCGAGCGGGTACTGCGCCTGCAGATTGCGCAGCACCGCGATGCAGCCGGCGCTCACGAAGCTCAGGGAGCCGCCGGCGGCGCACGGCACGATGCTGCCGTCGATCGGCCCGAGTGAGGGCGGGCCGCCCCACACCGTGTAGCCATGCACCGAGTCGGAGGCGGTGATGCCCCACAGATCCGGCTGGTAGTCGGGAAACTGCGGCGCGAGCGCGAGGCAGAACTGCCGGTGCGCGAGCGTGGCGGTCACCGAGTTGTCGAAGTAGTTCGCGTAGGCATCGGCGCGATTCCTGAAATCGAACCAGGCGTGCGAGTACTGGTGGATGAAGAGCGGTGCGCCGGGGTTGGTGATGTAGGTGTAGCCCGCGTAGCTGAGGCTCGGGCGGGCGAAGGCGTCCCAGCTCGAGGCCGGCACCGGGTGGGTCGTCGAGCCGATCGCGAGGAGATAGAGCATCATCAGCTCGCTGTAGGTATCCCAGCGGGTCGCGATGAAGCCGTTCTCCGGCGTCCATCCCATGGAGAAGGTGGTGCCGCCGTCGAGCATCCACGGCCAGTCGACGCGGTCGTAGATCTGCGTGGCGAGGCTCTGGATCGCGGCATCCTGAAAGTACGCGCGGCAGGTGAGTACCCCGCACAGGAGTATCGCCGTGTCGATGGAGGAGACCTCGCTCCCCGGCGCGCGCGCGCCGCTGTCCATGTCGATGAAGTGATAGTAGAAGCCGTTGACGTTCGTCTGGGCGAGCAGGAAGGTGAGCGTGGCGCTGACGCGCGCCTGGATCGCGCTCGCATCGCCGTAACCGCGCTGCGCTCCGATCGCGAGCGCCGTGAGCCCGAAGCCCGTCGCCGCGATGCTGGAAAGCGTACCGGTGTCGTCGCCGGCGGCGAGCGCGCGGTCCTTCACCTGGCCGGTCGTGGCGCTCGCCTGCTCCCAGAAGTAGAGGAAAAGTGCGCGCTGCACGGAGTCGAGGAACGCATCGTCGGAAAGCGGGGGAGGGGCTGGCGGCGCCGCCGAGCCGCCCCCGCCGCCGCACGCGCCGAGTGTGAGAACGGCGCCGAGCGCCGGCAGCACCTCACGGCGCGTGAGCCGCCAGCCGCCGCTCGAACGCCTGCCATCCACTCCTGACACCTTGCCCCGCGAACTCTTGAGCCCAGGAGCAGCTTAGGGAGGCACCCGGGCGGGCGGCAAGCGCCGCGCGGGCCGCTCTAGGCCCAGACGTCGAGTGAGCCGGAGCGGGTCGAGGCCGTGGCGGCGGGGGGCCGTGCCGCGCCTCGCTGTGTCTGCAGAGCCTGCGCGACCTGCTCTTTCGCCGCGCTGATCTCGCCCGAGAGTTTCTGAATCGCCGCCTGCCCCTTGGGCGTGCGCGCGGACACGCACGTCGTCCAGTCGTTGAGCTGGACCTGGTCCTGGCGGATGCGCCCCTCGAGGGAGGCGACGGGCGAGGATCCGGCGATGCTCGTCATGTGCGACTACGCGCTCAGCGCTGCGCGATGCCGATCGTCACCCAGGAGTCCGGCTGCGGCTCGAGGCGCATGGTGAGTCCCTCGATGGTCAGCTGGTAATTCCCGGGGCCGAACGCGGAGCTGTTGACCGCCACGCGCAGGTGGCCGTTGGAGTCCTTGGTGAGATTGTCGATCACCATGACGCGGCCCTGGTCGATGCGGTCGATGGTGACGCGGAAGTCCTTGTAGGGCGAGCGCGACTCGTCGATACGGAAATCGACCAGCTGCGCCTCGCCGCCGCCGATCACGATCGCGGGCGAGTTGGAGGCGCCCGAGCGGCTCGGCATGAGGCGGATCACCCGCGTGCTGGTCGCGGCGTCGAGCGTGCGGTCGGCGACCTGGCGCTGCAGATCGAGGATCTTGTGGGTCTTGCCGGCGCTGCTCGCCGTGACGAGCGCGAGCGCCAGGCCGAGCGCCACGGCGATACCGGCGATGCCGAAGACGACGGCGGGCTGCTGCCACAGAGGCTTCGGCGCTTCCTGCCAGGGCTCAGGCTTGCCGCTCGCCTCGAGGAGCCGCAGGCCGGCGTTGACGCGCTCGGGCAGTCCCATCTCATCGAGGAGCTGCGGATGCTCCTTGCAGTAGCGCTCGAAATCGGTCGCCGCCTTGATCGGCAGCTTCCCCGAGAGATAGCGCTCGACCACCTGGTTGCGGGCGATGAAGTCGCGATCCATCCCGCGTGCGGGCACGCCGGCGGCGGCCGCCAGCGCCGCGGCCTGTGGGGCCGGGGCAGCGGTGGGCGCTGCGGCAGCAGGCACCGCGCGGGGCTTTTCCACCGCGGGGGCCGGCGTCGATCGGGCGCTCGGGCCGGCGGGTGGGCGCGCGCCGCCGGCGGCGGCGGGCTTGGTGCTGGCGGCGGCGGCGGCGCGTGCGTTCGCCCAGCTCGCCAGCGAGGGCGCATCCGCGGGCGCAGTCGCGGCGGGCGTGGCCGCCGGCGCAGCTGCTGCGGCATCGGAGGGCATTGCGGTGGCAGTCGGTTTGCTCGTCGGAGTGACTGGGCGCGGCTTGAGCGGCACGGCCGCGGCGGGCGGCGCGGGCTTCTCCGGCTTCGGTGCATTCGCCGCGCCGGGTGCTGCCGCGGGCGCTGCGCTGGCCGCGGCAGCGGGCGCTACCGCAGGCGCGGCGGCCGTGGCAGCGGCGAGCTTCATGGCGGCGGCGGTGAGGGAAGCACGCCTGGCGAGGGGCACCCTCGCCGGCGCCGGCTCCGCGCTCTCCGCTGCCGGAGCTTTGGCCGGCGGGGGCGCGGAGCTCACCGGGACGGGCCTCGGAGCCTTCTCGCCAGGGGCGCCGGCGGTGTCCGGCAACAGTGTCAGGGTCTCGGTCGAATCGAGGGCGCTCTTGCGCGCCTCGGGCGGCTTGGGTGCGGACGGCACGGGCGCTGCGGGCGCCGCGGCCGCGGGCGGCGTCGAGAGCATCCGGTCGACCTCGAAGGTGTCCTCGAGCGCCAGCAGCGCCTCGGCATCCACGGCGAGCGTCTGTGGCGCATCGGGGGCTGCGGGCTGCACGACGGGTATCGCCGCCGCCGGCGGCTCACCGTCGGCGACCAGGAACTCCATCTTCAGGAGCGTCTGGGTGCTCGCCGGATCGGGTTCGGCGGGTGCCGGAGCGCGAGGGGCAGCGGACGGGGGGCCGTCCGCCGGCTCCACCGGCAGCTCGGGCAAGGGATCCCTTGATGGGCGAGACGCAGCTTCCATATGGCGACATATCTAATCAACGATGTCCGCTCGCGGCACCGGGGTGGCTCACAGAACGCGCCGGGGAGCGCCCGGTTCGTGACGCAGGTCTCACTCGCAGGGGCCACGGCGCCGCGCTGCGAGGTGCGTCACGGCGGTCCGCTGGCGGTACCGGAGAGGAAGTACTCGATCTTGTCGCGGTAGGTGCGCGAGAGCTTGAGCTCGTGCCCGCCCTCGAGCGTGAGGAAGTACTCGCCGTTCATGTGCGCGCGCAGGCTCTTCACCAGGCGCAGGTTGACGATGGTCGAGCGGTGCACACGCTGGAAGAGCCTCGGATCGAGCAGGTCCTCGAGCTCCTTCATGGTGCCGCGCAGGATGTGGGTCTCGCCGCCGGCGTGTATGCACATGTAGTCCCCGGCCGCATCCACCCACTGGATGCTCGCCACCGGCACGCGCACCGTCTCGCGGCCCTGGCGGATCGGCAGCACCTGCGGGCGGGGCGTGCCGAGGGCCTTCTGGCCGTGCGCCAGCAGCTCATCCAGCACCAGCTCCCCGCAGCCGGTGATCTCCGCGATGATCTGCAGGAGGCGATCGCGCTGCTGCGCGGCGGTGCGCGCCCGCAGGTGCTCGCGCACGCGCTCGATGGCCTCGGCGAAGCGCACCTCGTCGATCGGCTTGAGGAGATAGTCGATGGCGCGCGCCTCGAAGGCCTTGATCGCGTACTGGTCGTAGGCGGTGACGAACACCACGAGCGGCAGCGACTCCTGCGGCAGGTGCGCGAGGACCTCGAAGCCGGACATGCCCGGCATCTGGATGTCGAGGAACACGAGGTCGGGCTTGTACTGCTGGATGGCGGCGAGCGCCTCGCGCCCGTTGGCGCACTGGGCGACGATCTCGAAGTCGGCGAGCTCGCGGGCGCGGATCTCGATGCCGCGCCGCGACAGCACCTCGTCATCGACGATCAGCGTGCGGACCTTCATGCGTGCACACCCCCCGGGCGTCGCGCGCCGAGCGCCCGCTGTACCGCGCGCTCCTCGGGCGGGGCGGTCTCGAGCGGCAGCGCCATGTCGACCCGCAGGCCCGGGCGGCTGTTCATGGCCGCGAAGCGGCAGTTCTCCCCGTACAGCACCATGAGCCGCTCCCGTGTGTTGGCGAGTCCCACGCCGCGGCGATCACCCGGCGGCAGCCCCTCGGGCAGCCCCGGTCCGTCATCGATCACCGAGAGCTCGAGCAGCCCCTCGCGCGTGCGGCCCTCGATGCGCACCATGCCGCCCTGCTCGCGCGCGGAGACCGCGTACTTGAGCGAGTTCTCGAGCAGCGGCTGCAGCAGCAGGCTCGGAACCAGGGCATCGAGCGCCGGCTCCTCGATGGCGTACTCGAGCCGCAGCCGCTCGCCGAAGCGCAGCCGCTCGGTACCGAGGTACAGATCGAGCGCTTCGATCTCCTGGCGCAGCGTGACCTTCTTCATGGGGTCCTGGTCGAGCGTGTAGCGCAGGAACTCCGACAGCCGCGCCACCGCATGGTTGGCCTTGCGGTTCTGGTTGTCGAGGATCAGCGTCGAGATGGCATTCAGGGTATTGAAGAGAAAATGCGGGTTGAGCTGGTAGCGCAGCATCTTCAGCTGCGCCTCCTGCGCGAGCGCCACCGCCTTGAGCATCGCCTCCTCCTGCTGACGCTTGGACTCGTAGAACTTGATGCCGAAGTACAGCCCGCTCCAGCACAAGAGCAGGTACGCGGTCGAGAGCGCCCCGCCGAAGAGCTCGAAGATCTCCTTCACCTGCCAGTCGGGCTCGACGAACTTGATGTAGGCGAGGTTGATCACCAGGCGCAGCAGCAGCGCCGTGACGTAGCAGGTGAGCAGCACGCCGCCGATGATGATGCGCGGCGGCTCGACCCACAGCCGCCGGTAGATGTAGCGCATGGGCGAGGAGAGCACGAAGCCCGCGATGGTCACGACCAGCCACATGCGCGCATAGCTGGCGGAGTTGGGGTAGAAGAGCGCGCCGACGTACTGGGTGAGGCCGTAGGCGGCCCAGCCCGCGGCGTGCAGCGTCCAGAAGAGCACGTCGCGGTTCTTACGGAATTGCTCGATCGTCGGCATTTTCATAGGGCGCCGTCCGGGCGCCCCAGCTTAGGGCATCTCGCGCGCGGCGCGCCGGCCGGACGGGCGCACGGGGCGCTCGCTTTGGCGCAGCCCAAGGCCCGGGGCACGGAGCGATCCCGGCCGTCAGGGGAATCTTAAGTTACTGATTTTACTGCAGGTCTTCGCCGCTTCCACCGGAGCCGGCGTCGCCGAGCGTGCCGATGGCCTCGAGCGGCACCGCCCGCGACAGCGCCGTGCCCTGCGCGTAGTCGAGGCCGATCGCGGTGAGGTACTGGAGCGAGGCCTGCGAGTCGGCCTTCTTGGCGGAGCAGTGGATGCCGAGCACCTTGGCGGCCTGCACGGTGGCGACCACCATGGCCTGCGAGAGCTTGTCGCGCAGCGCCGCCGCCGTGAGGCGCGCGTCGAGCTTGAGCAGGCGCAGCGCCTTGGAGCGCAGGTGCGGCAGCACCTGCGAGTCGAACGAGAAGTCGTCGATCGCGATCCACGCACCGAGCTTCTCGCACTGCGCGATGAAGCGCTCGACCTTGGCGCGCTGCTGCGAGCACAGCGTCTCGGCGATCTCGAAGCCGAGTGTCTCCGCGGCGATGCCATGGGTGTTGAGCGCCGCACCGATGCGGGTGAGGAAGCGCTCGTCCTCGAGCGTCGCGATCGAGAGATTCACGGTGAAGCTGGTGGGCACCGAGTTCCACAACGACCGCTGGCCCCCGAGCCAGGCGATGAGCTGCTGCAGCGTCTGCTCATCGACCGCCGCGGAGTCGCGGTTGGCGCTGCCGCGCGGCTGCACCTGGAAGCGGCGGTTCTGGCCGCCGGCGCGCAGCTTCGCGAACGGGATGAGATCGATCTGCGGGCTCGCCTCGATGGGCATGGCGGGCGCCGCGACCGGCGCGGGCGCGACGGCCACGGGAGCGGGAGCCGGAGCCGTCGCGGGAGCCGGGGCGGCCGCGGGCCGTACGACCGGCGCCGAGAGCACGACGGAAATCGGGGCCGCGGCGGCGGGTGTCGCTGCCGGCGCGGGCGTGGGCGCCGGTGCAGCGACCGGTGCGCGGGCCGCGGGAACGACGCGCGGCGGCGGTGCGTTGCGGACGGCCGGCGCACTGCGCGCCGGCGGCATCACGCGCGGCGGGGGCGGCAGGCGGGTCGGAGGTGCGGCTTTTGCGGGAGCGGGCTTCGCCGCCACCGGCGCGGGGGGTGCCGTCTTGGCGGGCGCACCGGGGCGCGCCGGGACGCTGACGGGCTCGGATTCGAAGAGCACCACCACGTCGTCGTTGGTGTCGAGCGAGAGACGCGAGTGCGCCGGTATCGGCTCGAAGGGGTTGCGGATCGGCGTGGCGGATCCCCTCGCCGCCGGACGGGATGCGGCCGCTGCGGCCGGCGCGGGCGATGAGGCCGGCGCGGGCGCTGCCGTGGCAGGTGGAATCGCGGGTGCGGCGGGAGCGGCAGCCCTGGCTGCGGGCGCTGGCGCGGCGGCTGCCGGCGGCGCGACCGGCGGTGGCGCGGCGGCCGGCGCTTTCACTTTCGCGGCGGCGGCGACCGGGGCAGCGGCCGGTGCGGCGACCGGGGCAGCGGTCGGTGCGGCGACCGGGCGGGGCGGCGGTGCTGCCGGCAGCGCGCGCGGAGCGCGCGTCGGGGCGACCTCGGCGGCCTTGCTCGCCGCCTGGAGCTTGCGCGCCAGGGCGGTGGGATTCGGCGGCGGACGGACCACCGGCGGCTCGGCCAGGAACTCGAGCCTCAGCATCCCGGAGTCGGCGACTTCGACCGGGGCGCTCGCCGGGGTGGGCGGGGCGGGAGCCTGCGCCGGTGCGGCGACCGCGACGGGAGCGGAGGGCCGGGCCGCGGCGCGCACCGGCGCGGGCGGCGCTGCCGCAACGGGGGCGGCCGGGAGCTCATCCGGTACCAGCTCGAGCTCGAGAATGCTGGCGATCTCGGCCGCGGTGATGACGGTCTCGGAGACGTCTTCGGGCCCGGACGCCAGGTCCGAGGGCGGCGGCGGGGGCGGCAGCGGCGCTTCCATCTCGCTGACGAGAGCGAGCTCGAGTTCGGCGCGGGACGCTTCGAGGGAATCGGCTTCCTCGAGCGGGGCGGCGGCCTCAACGGATTCGGTGGGCTCGGGTGCCGCGGCGAGCTCGGGGAGCTCGACGTCCTCGGGCAGGTCGACCGGGATTGGCATCGTGCCGGTCGCGACGAGGCCGTTTGGCTTCAGCAGCACCGCGAGGCGTTGCATGATGGTGCGCACCGGGGCTGCGGTCATGCGCTCGAGGGTATCGTCGCCGACGGACTTGCTGTCGGCGAGGATCATCGCCACGCCGACCAGGCTGCCGGTCGGTGCGCGCACCGGCAGGAACACGCCGAGCCGGCCGTCTTCGAGCGCGGTCTCGTGGCAGGGAAGCGAGGAATCGGCGTTGAGGATGTCGAGGGCCTCCATCACCAGCATGTGCTCATCGGGCCCGAGCGCGCCTTCGCTCAGCCACAGCACGTTCGCTTCGTGATCGCACAGGGAGACCGACTGCAGGCGGCGTGCCGGCAGAACCTCGCGCAGCTGCTGGCCCAGCGACTCGACGGTCGCAGGCCCGGCGGGCGGCGCTGGTGTCGGCGCGGGCGCGACGGGGTTTTTGGCTGCCGCGCGCGCGGCCGTGAATTTTCTCAGCAAAGGCTCTTCCCGGTCTTGACTGACACACACCGAGCACGCGCCGTGCGGCGCGCACTTTCCCTCGACGTCGAGGGTGGCAGCAGCGCGGCGGCGCTGCCGTGATTTCCCTCGCGTTCTGTTCGCAAATAGGCGACAGCCGGCGCGCCCGCCATTTGTCATATTGAGGCGGCCGCCGATGCGGCGGGCAGGGCGCCTGCGCCGCACCGCACCAGCGGCCGTCGCGGGCCGCCGGGCGGTGCCTGAGTGGGACGCGTCGCGCGCTTAGCGTGCGTTGCCGAGGAAGTCGCGCTTGCCGATGTCGACGCCGTTATGGCGCAGGATCGCGTAGGCGGTGGTGATGTGGAAGAACACGTTGGGGATGGCCCAGCGCTCGAGGAATTCCAGTCCCTTGAACTCGAGCGTGCGATCGCCCGAGGGCAGCTTGATGTCGCGCGTCTCGGCGCCCTCGAGCGCGCTCGAGGGCACCCCGCGCAGGTAGTCGATGGTGCGCGCGATGCGGGCATGCAGCTCCTCGAAGCTCGCCTCGGTGTCGGGGAAGCGCGGCGGCTCCTGCGCGGCGAGCCGGGCGACGGAATTCTTGGCGACGTCGCATGCGATCTGCACCTGGCGCGTCAGCGGAAGCATGTCGGGCGCGAGGCGCGCGCCGAGCAGCACCGCGGGCTCGAACTTGCGCTCCCGGGCGTTCGCCACGCCCTTCTCGAGCAGCGCCGACAGGTTGCCGAGCGCGTGCGTGAAGACGTCCACCGACATTGCATGCACCGAAATCTTCATGGGAGCGATCCTTCCTGTGGCTGGCCTGAGCCGGGGGGCCGGAGATTCTAGCCCCGGGAGGGCTGGCGCGCGTGCCTCTCCGGTGAAACAATATGGCAGGCCATCCTGGGGATTGACACCGCCATGAGCCTGATCTGGACCCCCGCGCAGCTCGCCATGCTCGCCAAAGTCGTCGACCTCAACGGCTTCTCGGCCGCCGCCCGCGCCCTCGGGGTGCCCAAGGCGGCGGTGAGCCGCGCGGTCGCCGACCTCGAGAAGACCCTCGGTGAGCGGGTGCTCGAGCGCACCACGCGGCGCATCGCCCTCACCGCGGCGGGCCGTCTCATCGTCGGCCATGCGCGGCGCGTCGCCGAGGAGTCCGACGCCGCGCGCAGTGCGATCGCCAGGCTCAAATCTCCGCAAGGCCGGCCGCTGCGCGTGGTGGCCGATCCGACCTACGGACGCGTGCTGCTCTCGCCGCTCGTGCCCCGCTTCCTCGAGTCCTTCGCGCACGTGCCGCTCGAAGTGACGCTCGATGCGCAGCAGCTCGCCGCCGGCACCTGGGACGTCGCCATCCGCACCCGTCCGCCCGCCGACGTCGGCTTCGCGCAACGCCTGCTCGGCGCGCCCCCCGCGCTGCTCGCGGCGACGCCCGCCTACCTGCAGCAGCACGGCGTGCCCGCGCGGCCCGACGACCTGCGCAACCACGAGCTGCTCACGCCCGAGGCGTCCGGCCAGCCGGAGTTTCGGCTGCAGCTCGCGCGCGGCGCGCAGCGCGCCGAGGTGCCCCTGGTACCGAAGCTCGCCGTGGACGATCCGGCGGTGCTGCACGCGGCCACCGCCGCGGGCCTGGGCGTCGGACTGCTGCCCGAATTCCTCTGCCGCCAGGGGCTGGCGACCGCGCGCCTGAAGGCGGTGCTGCCGGAGTGGTCGGTGCCGCCGGCGGATGCGCTCTACGCCCTCTATCCCGCGAGCCTCGAGTCCGATTCGCGCGTGCAGCAGTTCGTCGACTTCCTGGCGGCGAACATCGTGCCGGCGCTCGCCGCCGCCGCCGCCCGCGCCTGAGGACCAAGGTAGACTGAAGCCTCCTGCGGCTCGAGGGACCTGCGGCCATGTACCGTGCACCGTTGAGGGAAATGCGCTTCGTGCTCGAGGAGCTGCTCGGGGCGGGGCGCTTGAGCGCATGTGCGCCGTTCGCCGAGTACTCCGATGAGCTCGGCCGCTCGGTGCTGGAGGAGGCGGCGCGCTTCGCGCAGGACGTGCTCGAGCCGCTCAACCGCCCGGGCGACGTCGAGGGAGCGCGCTGGACGCCGGACGGCGTCATCGCCGCGCCCGGATTTCGCGCCGCCTACGAGCGATTCGTCGCCGGCGGCTGGCCGGCGCTCGGCGCCGAGCCCGCCTACGGCGGCCAGGTGGTGCCGCGGGTTCTGGTGAGCGCGGTCGGGGAGTTCTGGGGCTCGGCGAACCTCGCCTTCAAGCTCGGGCCCATGCTGACCCACGGCGCGGTGCACGCGCTCGAGCTGACGGGCTCGGAGGCGCAGAAGGCGCGCTACCTGCCGAAGATGGTGAGCGGCGAATGGAGCGGCACCATGGTGCTGACCGAGCCCCAGGCGGGCTCGGACTTGGGATTGGTGCGCACGCGCGCCGTGCCGGACGGCGATCGCTACCGGCTCTTCGGTCAGAAGATCTTCATCACCTGGGGCGATCACGACCTCACCGCCAACACCATCCACATGGTGCTGGCGCGCATCGAGGGCGCGCCGGCGGGCGTCAAGGGCATCTCGCTCTTCATCGTGCCGAAGGTGCTGGTGAACGCCGACGGCACGCTCGGCGAGCGCAACGACGTGCGCTGCCTCTCGATCGAGCACAAGCTCGGCATCCATGCGAGCCCGACCTGCGTGCTCGCCTTCGGCGAGCAGGCGGGCGCCGTCGGCTATCTCATCGGCGAGCCGGGCCGCGGCCTCGAGTACATGTTCATCATGATGAACAGCGCGCGGCTTTCGGTGGGGAGCGAAGGCTACGCGGTCGGCGAGCGCGCCTTCCAGCGCGCCTTGGACTGGGCCCGCAGCCGCGTGCAGGGCCGTCCGCCGGGGGCCGCGCGCGGCAGCGCCGCGCCGATCATCGGGCACCCGGACGTCAAGCGCATGCTCCTCATGATGAAGGCGCAGACCGAGGCCTCGCGCGCCCTCACGCTCTACACGGCCATGCAGTTCGATCTCGCCCACGCGAGCCCGGACGCGGCGGTGCGGGCCGCCGCCCAGGCGCGCGGCGAGCTGCTGACGCCCATCGTCAAGGGCTGGTGCACCGAGATCGGCAACGAGGTCGCCGGCATCGGCGTGCAGGTGCACGGCGGCATGGGCTTCATCGAGGAGACCGGCGCCGCGCAGTACGTGCGCGACGTGCGCATCACGACGATCTACGAAGGCACGACCGGCATCCAGTCGAACGATCTCATCGGCCGCAAGCTCGGCCGGGACCGCGGCGTGGCGATGATCGCGTTCCTCACCGAGATGCAGCGCGACCTCGAGGCCCCGGGCAGCGCAGACCCTCAGGCCGAGGCCGTGCGCCGCGCGGCGCTCGAGGGCGTGGCGCTCATGGCGCGCGCCACGCGCTCGCTCGGCCAGGCGCTCGCGACCGACCCGCAGCTCGCGCAGGCGGTGTCGGTGCCGTATCTGAAGCTGTGTGGCTACGTGGCCGGCGGCTGGCTGCTGGCGAAGTCCGCGGCGCTCGCCGCCGCGGGCGCCGGCGGCGCGGAGCGTGAGTTCTACGCGGCGAAGCTCAGGACCGCGGGCTTCTACGCCGCGCAGGTGCTGCCGATCGCCGCGGGACTCGCGCGCGTCGTCGAGAGCGGCGCGGCGAGCGTGGCGGAGACCGACAGCGCGCTCATCTAGGACCGCACGCCGTGAACCGCCGCGAGCTGATCGCTGCCGGAGTGAGTCTCATGGCCACCGCACCCCTCGCCCGTGCCGCCGCCGGCGGCACTCTCATCACCCGCCGCATCCCCTCGAGCGGCGAGGAGCTGCCGATCATCGGGCTCGGCACCTCGCGCACCTTCGAGGTCGGCATCAGGGACGCCGAGCGCGCGCCGCTCAAGGCGGTGCTCGAGAGCTTCTTCGCCGCCGGCGCGCGTCTCATCGACACCTCGCCCATGTACACGACCGCCGAGGGCGTGTTGGGTGAGCTCCTCACCCCCGCGATGCATGCGCGCGCCTTCCTCGCCACCAAGGTGTGGACGCGCGGCAAGGCCGAGGGGGTGGCGCAGATGAGGCACTCGGAGGACCTCCTCAGGGCGCGGCCGCTCGATCTCATCCAGGTGCATAACCTCCTCGATCTCGAGACGCAGCTCGCGACGCTCAGGGAGTGGAAGGCCGCCGGCAAGGTGCGCTACCTCGGCGTGACGCACTACACCGTCGCCGGCCAGGCCGAGCTCGAGCGCGTCCTCAGCCGCGAGCGGCTCGATTTCGTGCAGCTCAATTACTCGCCCGTCACCCGCAACGCGGAAGCGCGGCTGCTGCCGCTCGCCGCCGAGCGCGGCGTCGCGGTGCTCGTCAACCGCCCGTTCGAGGACGGCGCGCTCTTCGCGCGCGTGCGCGACAAACCACTGCCGGACTTCGCCGCCGAGATCGATGCGGCGAGCTGGGGGCAGCTGATCCTGAAGTTCATCGCCGCACACCCCGCGGTCAGCTGCATCATTCCGGCCACCGCGAGCGCCCGGCATCTCGCCGACGACCTCGGCGGGGGCATCGGGCGGCTGCCGGATGCGCCGCTGCGCGAGCGGATCGCGGCGGCACTTGCCTAGCGGCGCGGCGTCCGGCTAGCGGGGGCGGCGCACGCGCAGCGCGACCTGCGGCGGCTCGTTGAGGTTGGCGAGGAACGCGCCGCGCTCCGCGGCGGAGAGTGCGCCCCAGTCGACCTTGCCGGCGTGCGTGCGGCGCAGCTGCCGGTCGGTGAGCTGCGCCCGGGCGTGACCGGTGCGCGGCGGCTGCCGCGGCAGCCGTGCGGTGCGGCCGTGCCGCAGCAGATCCACCACCGCCGCCGCCACCCGCGGATCGCGCGTGAGATCGCTGTGCGCCACGCGCGCATACACGCAGTGCGCACCGGCGAGCGCGGCGCTCGCCGTCGGCACCGAGCCGTCGCCGTGGCGGGTGAGCGTGTAGACGAAATCCCCGCGCCGCCGGGTGACCGCGGTCACCGTGACCTGCCCCGTGCCGGCGATCGCGGCAAAGCGCGCATCGGCAGGCGCGAGCAGCGCGCGGGTGGCGCGCGCCGCGGCGAGCAGCTCGGGGCGCGGTGCGGGACCCTCGTGCGGCCAGGACTCCGGCTCGAGCAGATCCGCGCGGCCGCTCCAGCCGTCGCGCGGCAGCATGTCGTAGAGGCTCGGGAAGCTCGAGAACACCTCGGTGGCGAGCGCTTCCGCGGACGGCTGGGCCGCGAGGCGCGCGACCTTGCGCACCACGGCGTAGGTGCCGCGCAGTGCCTGCACCGCGGCGCCGGAGCCGGAGTTCGGGGTGCCGAGGAGCACCAGACGCGTGACGTGCGCGGTGCCCGGCTGCGCGAGCGCGGCGCGCGCCACCAGTCCTCCCATGCTGTGCGCCACCACGGCGACGCGTGCGTGGGCGGCCAGACGCGCCGCGAGCGCGCGCCCGAGCGCGGCGACCGGCAGCCGCCAGTCGTAGTCGTAAAACTGCGCGGCGAAGCCGCGCGCGCGCAGCGCCAGCTTCAGGCGCAGGTGCGAGTAGAGCACCACCCCGAGCGGCACGACCGGCGCACCAGCCCCCACGCGCAGCAGCGCGAGGCGCCCCTGCTGGATGTCGAGCGGATCGAGCCACACGATGTCATCGGGGAGCGGCGGCGCGCGCTTCAGTCCCAGCTGCGAGCCCATGATCCCCGGCACGATGAGTACCGGCAGCGCATCGGCGGGCAACGGCGCGCGGTGCGCGTGGCGCGCGAGACGCACCAGCGCACGGTGCTCGCCGGGACCGAAATAGGCGGCGAGCTCGGCGCTGTGCGCCCCCGCGAGCAGCCACTCCTCGATCTGCCCGTCGCTCCAGGCGAAGCGATCGTAGGGCGTGACGTGATCGCGCGCGGGGTCGGCCGGGATCACTCGGCGCCCAGCGGCCGCACGCGCGCGCTCACCGCGACGCGCCCGCCGCCCGCGAGCTCCAGCTCGAGCGGCACGTCCGCGCCCACCGCGAGCGGATGCGCCAGGCCGTCGAGCATCACGTGCAGGCCCTCGGGCGCGAGCCGCACGGTCGCGCCCGGGGCGATCTCGAGCACGTCGCGCGCGCGCATGGTGGAGACTCCGTTGACGATGCGGGTCTCGTGAATCATCGCCATGCCGGCGAGCGCCGAGCGCACGCCGATGATGCGCACCGGCCGCGAGCCGCCGTTGTGCAGCGTCATGTAGGCGGCGGCCGGAGCGCCGGGGATGGCACGCACCCAGGCATCGGTGACGGTGAGCGCGGGCGGGCCGGCGCGCGCGGCCGGACCGACGGCCACGAGCAGCAGGGCGAGGAGCGGGAGCGGAAATTTCGCCGGATGCATCGGCGCGATTATGCCAGACGGTCCGCGCCGCGACCGACTATGATCGGCGCCCAGCACGCATGAACAACCCGGCGCGCACCGAAGTCCCCGCCCTGCTCGCCCTGCTGGCCGGCGCGCTCGCGATCGGCAGCTCGGGCATCTTCGTGCGCGTCTCGGAGACCGGACCGGTCGCGACCGCCTTCTGGCGCGGGGCGCTCGCGCTGCCGCCGCTCGCCGTGTGGGCGCTCCTCGAGCGGCGTGCCGCGGTGCGCGCCGCCGCGCCGCGGCCCGCGGCGACGCTCTTCGACCCGCTGTTCCTGTGGGCGGGCGTGTTCTTCGCCGGCGACATCGCCCTGTGGCACCTGTCGCTGATGCGCAATTCCGTCGGCGCCTCGACGCTCGAGGCCAACACCGCGCCGATCGTCGTGTCGATCCTCGCCTGGATGGTGTTCGGCGAACGGCCGCGGCTCGGATTCCTGGTGGCGACGCTCATCGCCTTCGCCGGCATGCTGCTGATCCTCGCCCCGAAGGCCGCCGCCGGCGGCCACGCGCTCGCCGGCGATGCGCTCGCGCTCGCGGCCGCCTGGTTCTACGCCGCCTACATCCTCGCGGTGGCGAAGCTGCGCACCCGCTATGGCACCGCGGTCGTCATGTTCACGAGCACGCTGATCTTCAGCGTGCTGCTGGTGCCGTTCGCGCTCACCGAGAAGTTCCTGCCCGACACCGCTCACGGCTGGCTGCTGCTGTGGGGCTGCGCGCTCTCGGCGCAGGCGCTCGGCCAGAGCCTGATCGCCTACGGGCTCGCGCATCTGCCGGCGACGCTCGGCGCGGTGGCGCTCTACCTGCAGGTGGTGGCCGCGGCGGTGTACGCCTGGCTGCTGCTCGATGAGCGGCTCGCGCCGCTGCAGCTCGCGGGCGGGGCCATCGTCCTCATCGGCATTGCGCTGGCGCGCGCGGCACGTACCACGGCGCGCGCCGGCCGCGAGACCTGACTCAGTGCGCGTGCTCGGCGATGATGCGGTTGACGGCGTCGATGGCCGCGCGGCGCGGCGTGGTCCTGCGCCACACGGCACCGATGTGGCGCACCGGGGCGGGGCGCGCGAACGGGCGCACCTCGACGCCGCGCGCATTGCCGTAGGCGCCACGGCTCGCCAGCTCGGGCAGGAGCGTGACGCCGGCGCCCGCCGCCACCATCTGCCGGAGCGTCTCGAGGCTGGTGGCGCGAAAGTCCTGCGCATCGCTCGCGTGGGCGGTGCCGCACACCTCGAGCGCCTGATCGCGCAGGCAGTGCCCTTCCTCGAGCAATAGCAGCGTCTCGCCCTTGAGGTCCGCGGCGCGCACCGTGGCATGTGCGGCGAGCGGGTGGTGCTGCGGGAGCGCCACCGTGAAGGCCTCGCGATAGAGCTCGCGCGACTCGAGCCCGGCGAGCTCGACCGGCAGCGCCAGGACCCCCAGATCGAGCTCGCCGCCATGCAGCTTCTCGAGCATCGGCGCGGTCTGGTACTCGTAGAGGCGCAGCTCGAGGCGCGGCAGCGCCTTGCGGATCGCGCGCGTGACGTGCGGCAGCAGGTAGGGGCCGATGGTGGGCAGCAGCGCGAGGCGCAGCTTCCCGGCGAGCGGATCGCGCTGACCGGCGGCGAGCGCCACCACCTCGTCGCTCGCCTCGATGATGCGCCGCGCCCGGGCCACGATCGCCGCGCCCGCCTCGGTGAGCGTCACGTTGTTCGGGGCGCGCTCGATGAGCTGTACGCCGAGGCTCTCCTCGAGCTTCTTCAGCTGTGCCGAGAGTGTCGGCTGGCTGACGAAGCAGCGCGCCGCGGCGCGGCCGAAGTGGCGCTGGTCGGCCACCGCCACCAGGTATCGCAGGTCTTTCAGTTTCAGGTCGGCGGCCATCGCGGCTCCGGGGCAGGGGGTCGATCCGATCTATATTGTCTATCGAGATCATAAAATCAATCGATTGGAATGATAAGCCCCCGTGCCGCAGGATGGCGCCAGGTTCCGTGAGGACCATGTACTTCAAGGAGATCGACATGTCAGGCATCGGCCAGCGTTTCCCGGCTTACCAGCTCACCGGCGTCGTTGCGAGCGACCAGAAGACGGCGTTCCGCGATTTCACCCACCAGAGCTTCCCCGGCAAATGGCAGGTGGTGTTCTTCTGGCCCAAGGACTTCACCTTCGTGTGCCCCACCGAGATCGCCGCCTTCGGCAAGCTCGACAAGGAGTTCCGCGCGCGCGATGCGCAGCTGCTCGGCGTCAGCATCGACAGCGAGTACGTGCACCTCGCCTGGCGGCGCGAGAAGCCGGAGCTGAAAGACCTGCCGTTCCCGATGCTGTCGGACATCAAGCGCGAGCTCTCGGGCGCGCTCGGCATCCTCGACCCGGCCGCCGGCGTGGCGCAGCGCGCCACCTACATCGTCGACCCGCAGGGCGTGATCCGCTTCGTCTACATCACGGATCTGTCCGTCGGCCGCAGCCCCGAGGAAGTGCTGCGCGTGCTCGATGCGCTGCAGACGGACGAGCTGTGCCCCTGCAACTGGCACAAGGGTGAAGACACCCTGAAGGCGGCCTGACATGAGGACGCTCGACACCATCCGCGAGTCGCTCCCGGGCTATGCGCGCGACCTGCAGCTCAACCTGGGGTCGGTGCTCACCCCGGCGGGCGCGCCGGGACTCGATGAGCGGCAGATCTGGGCGGTGGCGCGCGCGGCCGCGCTGGCCTCGCGCAACGGGGCATTCGCCCGGGACTTGGGCGCGCTCGCCGCCGCGCATCTCGACGCCGCGCACGTCACGGCGGCGCACTCGGCGGCCGCGATCATGGGCATGAACAACGTGTACTACCGGTTCCTGCACCTGGTGGAGGATGCCGAGTACGCCAGGCTGCCGGCACGGCTGCGCATGAGCGTGATCGGCAACCCGGGCATCGCCAAAGCGGACTTCGAGCTGCTGGCGCTCGCGGTCTCGGCGATCAACGGCTGCGGCAGCTGCGTCGCCGCGCACGAGCGGCAGCTGCGCCAGCACGGCCTCGAGCGCGAGGCCATCCAGAGCGCGGTGCGCATCGCCGCGGTCGTGCACGCCGTGGCGCGGGTGCTGGAGATGGGCGGCGGCGAGTCGCTCACCATCGAGCGCGCCGCCTAGCCCCCGAGGCAGGCGCGGCGGGCGGCGACCCGCCGGCGCGGCCCCGGCGCGCGGCGTCGATGTGGCATGATCGGGCGCGGTTGAACCGCACCGTGTTGCCCCGCCCCGCCATTGCCGCGCTGCTCGCCCTGCTGGCCGCCGTTCACACGGCGCCCGCTGCCGCCGCGCCGTCCGCGCCCGCCACGCGCACCGTCACCGACGACAGCGGCCGGGTGCTCACGGTGCGCGTGCCGCCGCTGCGCATCGTGAGCCTCGCGCCCGGGGCCACCGAGATGCTGTTCGCGGCCGGCGCCGGATCGCAGGTCGTGGCGACGGTGGAGTACTCGGACGTGCCGCCCGAGGCGCGGCGCGTGCCGCGCATCGGCGATGCGGTGGCGATCGATCTGGAGCGCCTGGTGCGCATCCATCCGGACGTGGTGGTCGCCTGGCCCTCCGGCGGCAATCCGGCGCAGCGCGAGAAGATCGCGCGCCTCGGTATCCCGGTGTACGCGCAGGACACGCCGCGCCTCGCGGATCTCGCCGCATCGCTGCGCCGCCTCGGCGCGCTCGCCGGCACGCAGGAGGAGGCCGGGCGCGCCGCGGGCGCCATCGAGGCGCGGCTCGCGGCGCTCGAGCGCAGCTACGGCGATGCCGCCCGCGCTCGCAAGCCGCCCGGGGTGCTGCTCGAGATCTGGAACCGGCCGATCTACACCGTCGGCGGCCGGCAGCTGATGAGCGATGCGCTCACGCTCTGCGGCGTGCGCAACGTGTTCGCCGATCTCACGGCGCCGGGCCCGGCGGTCGACATCGAGGCGGTCATCGCCCGCGATCCCGACATCATCGTCGCCGCCGGCCCCCCCGGGGAGAGCGCCGGCTGGCTCGCCGACTGGCAGCGCTTCGCGACGCTGTCCGCGGTACGCAACCACCGGCTGATCGCCTTCGAGGATCAGGCATTGAGCCGCCTCGGGCCGAGCGTCCTCGATGCGACCGAGGCGCTATGCCGCGCGATCGCGCAAGTCAGCGGGCCGCGCACGGCACGCTGATCAATCGCGGAAGTTGTTGAACTGCAGCGGGCGGTCGAGCCTGGCGCCGCGCAGCACCGCCATCGCGGCCTGCAGATCGTCGCGCTGCTTGCCGGTGACGCGCACCTTGTCGCCCTGCAGGCTCGCCTGGACCTTGAGTTTCGAGTCCTTGAGGAGCCGGGTGAGCGTCCTGCCGGTCTCGGCGTCGATCCCGTGGCGCAGCAGCACCTCCTGCTGCGCCGTCGCGAGCGTCGTCTGCGGCTCCTTGACCTCGAGGCACTTCAAGTCGATGCCGCGCTTGGAGAGGCGCAGCTTCACGATCTCCAGCATCTGCTTGAGCTGGAAGTCCACCTGCGCGCGCAGCGTGACGGTGAACTCCTTGAGCTCGAAGCTCGCGCCGGTGTCCTTGAAGTCGAAGCGCTGCGCGAGCTCGCGGTTCGCCTGGTCGACGGCGTTGGCGAGCTCGTGGGCGTTGAGCTCGGAGACCGCGTCGAAGGAGGGCATGCGGGCAGCTCCTCAGCGCGCGCGGCGGCGCCGCGCACCGGACTTGCGCGCCCTGGGGCGCGGCTTGGATCCCGGGCCCGGCGGCGCCCCGGCGGAGCGGCGCCGGCCGGTGGTCTCGAGGCCGCGGCGGTGCTCGCGCGCGAGCTGCATGAAGCGGGGCGTCGGACCCACGTCCTCGTAGATCGGGTCGCCCTGCTCGTCGGTCGAGATCACGCGCGTGCCGGGCACGTAGGGCATCGCGGCGGCGAGCTCCTTAAGCGCCGTGCCGAGCAGCTCGGTGATCAGCTGCTCGCTCGTGCGTCCCGGGTACATCTCGGCGAGCGCCGCGAGCTGCGCGGCTTCCTCGAGGGGCAGATGCACGGCGAAGGTGCGCGCCGTGCGCGCGGCGGCGGCGGTCTCGCGCCAGCTCTCCAGCAGCTCTTTGAAGCTCACGGATCTCTCTTTCGGTTGCCACGGGCCGGGGCGCGCATTCTAGCGCCCCTGCTTGACGTCCCGCGCACCCCCCGGCGATACTCGTTGCAGCATGTCGCAGCGGCCCGTCAGCACTCTTTGGTGGTGGCGCACTTCATAACGAGGTGGGCTGACGGCTGGCTTTTTCCCGCGACTCAAGCGATTTAACGGCACCAGAAACCCATCTCCGGATGACCCCGGGATGGGTTTTTTGTTGTCTGCGCGGTTTTTGGGAGTCCCGACAGGTGCAAACGGCCTTCGACATCACCGGTGACCTCGACACGCCGGTGTCGGCGTTCATGAAGCTCGGCGCGTTCGCGCCGCGCTTCCTGCTCGAGAGCGTCGAGGGCGGCGAGCGCCTCGGCCGCTACTCCTTCATCGGCTTCGGCGACGGCCTCGAGGTACGGCTCGATGGCGGCGGGCTCGCGATCGGCACCGAGCGCCGCGCGCTGCCCGCCGACGGCGCGGAGCTGCTCGCGGGACTGCGCGCCGCGCTCGCGGCCGCGCCGCAACCTTCCCCCGGCATCCCCGGCGTGCCGCTCGCGGGAGGCCTGGTCGGCTACGCCGCCTACGACGTGGTGCGCTACTTCGAGCGCCTGCCCGCACGCGAGCGCATCGCGGGCAGCGTGCCGGCGCTGCACTACGTGGCGCCGCGCTCGGTACTGGTGTTCGATCACCTGACGCGCGGCATCGCGCTGCTGCACGCGGGCGATGAGGCCGAGCGGCGCTCGCTGCGGCGCGAGGTGGTGCAGGCGTTGCGCGGCGCGCTGCCGAACGGCCGCCGCGCCGGGCGCTACGCGGCGCCCGCCGCTTCCTGGACGCGCGAGGCCTACATGGCGGGCGTGCGCCGCACCCAGGAGTACATTGCCGCGGGCGACGTCTACCAGATGGTGCTGGCGAGCCGTTTCGCGGGGCGCCACGCGCTCGATCCCTTCCAGGCGTACCGCGCACTGCGCCTCATCAACCCCTCTCCTTATATGTATTACTGCGCGCTCGGCGACGTCGCCGTCGTCGGCTCCTCCCCGGAGGCGCTCGTGAAGCTCTCCGGCCGCCGCGCGCAGCTGCGGCCGATCGCCGGCACGCGGCCGCGTGCGGCGGATGCCGCCGCGGATGCGGTCCGCGAAGCGGAGCTGCGCGCCGACCCCAAGGAGAACGCCGAGCACGTGATGCTGGTCGATCTCGCCCGCAACGATCTCGGCCGGGTCGCCTGCGCCGGCAGCGTCACGGTCGATCCCTACCGGGCCATCGAGCGCTACAGCCACGTCATGCACATGGTGAGCGGCGTGCACGGCGAGCTCAGCCCGGGGCGCGACGCCTTCGACCTGTTCGCCGCCGCCTTTCCCGCCGGCACGCTGGTCGGAGCCCCGAAGGTGCGCGCCATGCAGATCATCGACGAGCTCGAGCCCGTGCGCCGCGGCCTCTACGGCGGCACGGTCGGCTACTTCGGCGCGCGCGGCGACATGGACCATGCCATCACCATCCGCACGCTGGTGTTCCGCGGCGATGAGTACAGCTACCAGGCGGGCGCCGGCATCGTCGCCGACAGCGTGCCCGAGAGCGAGCACGCGGAGGTGCTCGCCAAGAGCGCCGCGATGGTGCGCGCGCTCGAGCTCGCCGGGGAGGGCCTGTGAAACCGCGCCTGCTGCTCATCGATAACTACGACTCCTTCACCTACAACCTGGTGCAGGCGTTCCTGGTGCTCGGCGCCGAGGTGAGCGTCTACCGCAACGATGCGCTCACGCCCGAGGAGGCGCGCGCGCTCGCTCCGACGCACCTGTGCATCTCGCCGGGCCCGGGCACGCCCTACGACGCCGGCGTCTCCATGGACATGATCCGCGCATTCGCCGGCGCGATTCCGGTGCTCGGCGTGTGCCTCGGCCACCAGTCGATCGTCGAGGTGTTCGGCGGCCGGGTGGTGCGCGCCGGGCGCCTCATGCACGGCAAGACCTCGCTCATGCGCCACGACGGCCACACGCTCTTCGCGGGCCTGCCGCAGCCGTGTGAGGTCGGGCGTTATCACTCGCTGATCGCCTCCCCCGCGGCGCTGCCCGCGGTGCTCGCCGTGAGCGCGCAGACCGAGGAGGGCGAGATCATGGGCGTGCGCCATCGCACGCTGGTCGTCGAGGGAGTGCAGTTCCACCCCGAGAGCATCCTGACGCCGGAGGGGCCGCGGGTGCTCGGGAATTTCCTCAGGTACACCGCCGGCGAGCGCGCCCGCGAGAGCGCGGGGGGCTGAGCATGCCGGCGCCGCGTGAGCTGCTCGGGCTCCTCACGGAGCGGCGCGACCTGAGCGAAGCGCAGGCCGGGGAGCTGCTCGTGCACCTGACCGATGCGCAGCTCGCGCCCGCCATGGCGGGTGCGCTCATCGCCGCGCTCGCCACCAAGGGCGTGGTGGCCGATGAGCTGCGCGGCTTCGCCCGCACCATGCGCTCCCTGGCGCGCCGTCCCGAAGTGCCGCCGCAGCTGCGGGCGATCGATATCGTCGGCACCGGCGGGGATGCCTCCGGGAGCTTCAACATCTCGACCGGAACGGCGCTGCTCACCGCCGCCTGCGGCGTGCCGGTCGTCAAGCACGGCAACCGCTCGGTCTCGAGCCGCTGCGGCAGCGCGGATGCGCTCGAGGCGCTCGGCGTGCCGATCCCGGCGGACGGCGCGGCGGCGGTCGGCTGCCTCGCGGCCACCGGCTTCGCGTTTCTGTTCGCGCCGCATTACCACCCGGCGACGGCGCGCGTGGCCCCGATCCGCGCCGCGCTCGGCGTGCGCACCGTATTCAACATCCTCGGTCCCCTGGTCAATCCCGCACAGCCGCCGCTGCACCTGATCGGTGCCTACAGCCTCGAGGTCGCGCGGCTGATGGCCGACACGCTCGCGGGTCTGCCGATCGAGCGCGCCTTCGTCGTGCACGGGGCGGCAGGCTGGGACGAGCCGACTCCGATGGGGCCGTTCACCGTGTTCGACGTGCGCCCGGGGTCGGTCACGGCCGCGGTGCGCTCGCCGGCCGACTACGGGCTCGGGATCTGCGCCGCCAGCGACCTCGCCGGCGGCGATGCGCCCCACAACGCGCGTGCGCTCGAGGCGGTCCTCGTGGGCACGGATCGCGGCGCGCACCGCGACTGCCTGCTGCTCGGGGCGGCGCTCGCGCTCGAGGTCGCCGGGATCGCGAGGGAGCC
>DATKPR010000136.1:0-5054 GCA_035523985.1 Steroidobacteraceae bacterium
CCGCCCATCGCCCGCCCGCCCGGTCAGGAAATGGTCACGAATTGACCATATTTTTTTCCTAGAGTCTGAGCTATATTCCGAGCGCAGCCGCTTGAGTGTGCTTGGATTCCGATACCCAGGGCAGAACAAGAACTAACCGACGCCACCCCGCCGCGGAGCTCGCGCACACGAACCGCACCGACGGGAGGCGTCCCACGAGGTAGTGATGGCCACTACATGGGAACAGCTTGAGGGGGCGGCTCTGTCGCTCGTGCGTTCGGGTCCGATCAAGGATCGGCTCGCCGATGCTTATCGCAACCATCTGGCGTTCGTGCGGGTCGAGGATCTTCCCGAAGCCCTGCGGGAGGAGTTTCGCGCCTGTCACGACGCGCTCACGCGCGAGCGGCCGCTGCGCGGCGAGGACGCCGTGCGCGCCACGGTGCGCAAAATGTCGGCGAGCGAGGCCGATGAGCTCGCCTGCACGGTGGTGCGGCTGTTCGCCGCCATCGTGCGCGAGTACGCCAGCGCACAGGCTCCTCTCTCGCGCAGCAACGGCGCCGCGCTCAACGGCTACCACGGCCTCACCAACGGGGCGCGCGCCAAGAACGCCGCCATGCCGCAGGTGGCTGCGCTGTAGCGGCGCTGCGGGGCGCCCGCGAGCCTAGTCGAGCTTGAAGTCGATCGTGTCCCAGCGCGTCGTCTCTTCGTGACGCGCCTGGCGGCGCAGCGCGTCCACCAGCGCCCGCTCGTCCCATTCCACCACCTCGTCGGCGAGATCGAGGATCGCCTTGGGCGCCTCGCGTCCGCCGCCGAAGGGCTTCATCAGCACGACGGGCTTGTGGTTGGCCTGGGCGTACAGCATCTGGAAGGTGAGCAGGTCCGGCTGCGTGGCGTGCAGGCTCGAGAGCGCGATCACCGCCTCGACGGGTGAGATCTGCCGGCGCAGGTCCTCGCGCAGCGCTTCCTTGTCGCCACTCGGGCGCAGGTCGGGGGTACTGAAGTTCTTGTAGAAAAAATTACGGGCGCTCTCCAGGTACTCGAACACGCGCAGGTAGTCGTCGCTGTGCTCCCAGGCATGCGTGACGAAGAGGCGTACGGGCTTCGCTTGCGACATCGGCCCCCCTAGTCGCAGGTGATGACGGACCCCAGTCTCGCATACGGGGTGCGGAGCGCAAGGGCGGGATAGAATGTGCCATCAGCCGTGCGCCTGCTCGTCTACAACATCCGCTACGCCACCGGCACCGGGCCGGGGTTCCATCTGCCGTTGCCCGGCGCCGGCTACCTGCGCAGCAACCGCCGGGTGCTCAACGGCATCACCGAGTTCATCCGCGACGAGCAGCCCGACGTCGTCGGGCTGGTCGAGGTCGACACCGGCTCGATCCGCACCGGGATGGTCAACCAGGCCGAGCACATCGCCCGGCAGCTCGGCCATTATTCGACCTTCCAGTGCAAGTACCGCAGCGGCTCGATCAATACCTTCATGCCGATCGTGCGCAAGCAGGGGAACGCGTTCCTCTCCGGTCCGAACGTCGCCGGCGAGCGCTTCCACTATTTCGATACCGGCATCAAGCGCCTGATCATCGAGCTCGAGCTGAGCGAGGTGTGCGTATTCCTGGTCCACCTGTCGGTGAAATTCCGCCACCGCCAGTACCAGCTGCGCTCGCTGCACGACCTGGTGGTGCAGTCGGCGAAGCCGGTGATCGTCGCCGGCGACTTCAATACCTTCTGGGGAACGCACGAGATCTATCTGTTCATGCGGGCCGCGGGCCTGCGCAGCGCCAATACCGCCGGCCTGCCCTCCTACCCCGCACGCGTGCCGCGTATCGAGCTCGATTTCATCCTGGTGAGCGAGGGCATCGAGATCACCGGCTTTCGCGTGCCCGACGTGCGCTTCTCGGATCACCGCCCGCTGGTGTGCGATTTCGTGGTGCGCCCGCGCAGCACCGCCGCCGCGGATAAGGCTGCCGCCACGGTCGCCTGAAAGTCGCCAATTCCATGACCACCGAAAACGCCCCCAACTGGAGCCTCGAGAAGGACGCCGACGGCGTCGCCTGGCTCACCCTCGACAAGCCCGGCACCTCGGCCAACGTGCTCTCCGGCAGCGTCCTCATCGAGCTCGACGCACTGCTCGCGACGCTCGAGCGGCAGCCGCCGCGCGCGCTGGTGGTGATCTCCGCCAAGAAGAGCGGCTTCGTGGCCGGCGCCGATATCCGCGAATTCACCGGCATCACCGATGCCGAGAGCGGCTACGGGCTGATCCATCGCGGCCAGCAGGTCGTGAACCGGCTCGCCGCGCTCCCGTGCCCGAGCGTCGCCGCCATCCACGGCTTCGCTCTCGGCGGGGGCCTCGAGCTCGCCCTCGCCTGCCGCTATCGCGTCGCGGTGGGCGATGAGCGGCTGTCGCTCGGCTTGCCCGAGGTGCAGCTCGGCATACACCCCGGCTTCGGCGGCACGGTGCGCAGCGTCCAGGTGGCCGGCGTCCGTGCGGCAATGGAGCTGATGCTGACCGGCAAACCGGTGCGCGCCGATAAGGCGTTGCGGCTCGGTCTGGTCGATGCCCTCACCACCGAGGCGCAGCTGCGCACCGCGGCACGCGCCCTCGCCCTCAGGGGTCCGCCGCCGCGGCGCGCGCCGTTCATGGAGCGGCTGCTGAGTGCGGCGCCGCTGCGCCCCCTGGTGCGCCGCTCGCTCATCGCCCAGGTGGCGCGCAGGGCGCCCGCCGATCACTACCCCGCGCCGTACGCGATCATCGATCTGTGGGCCCGCTACGGGGCCCGGGGCCCCGCCGCTTACGAGGCGGAGGCGCGCTCGATCGCGCACCTGTTCACGACGCCGACCTCGCGCAACCTGGTGCGGGTGTTCCTGCTGCAGGACCGCCTGAAGAGCGGCGGCGGCAAGAGTCCGGCGGAAATCCGCCACGTCCACGTCGTCGGCGCCGGCGTCATGGGCGGGGACATCGCCGCATGGTCGGCGCTGCGCGGCTTCACCGTGACGCTGCAGGACCGGGCGAGCGAGCTCATCGAGCCGGCACTCAGGCGCGCCGCCGAGCTCTTCGACAAGCGCGTGCGCGATCCGGCGAAGAAAGCCGCGACGCGCGAGCGGCTGCGTGCGGACGTCGCGGGCGACGGCGTGCCGCAGGCGGACGTCGTCATCGAGGCGATCTTCGAGAACCTCGAGGCCAAGCGCGAGCTGTACGCACGCCTCGAGCCGCGCATGAAGCCCGGCGCGCTGCTCGCCACCAACACCTCCAGCATCATGCTCGAGCCGCTCGCCGACCGGCTCGCGAGCCCTGCGCGCCTGGTGGGCCTGCATTTCTTCAATCCCGTGGCGCAGATGCCGCTCATCGAGGTCGTGCATGCCGCGCGCACCGACCCGGCGGCGGTGCAGACCGCCACCGCCTTCGCACGGCGGCTGGACAAGCTTCCGGTGCCCTGCCGCAGCGCCCCGGGCTTCATGGTGAACCGCGTACTGACGCCGTATCTGAACGAGGCCATGTACGCCGCCGAGGAAGGCGTGGCGCTGCCCGCCATCGACAGCGCCGCGGTGCGTTTCGGCATGCCCATGGGGCCGATCGAGCTCGCCGACGTCGTCGGCCTCGACGTCGCATCCCACGTGGGCGAGATCATCGCGCGCGAGCTCGGGCGGCCCGTTCCGGCGCTGCCGCGCCTGGCGGCGCTGCTCGCCGCGAAGAAGCTCGGCAAGAAGAGCGGCGCGGGTTTCTACGTCTGGCAGGACGGCAAGGCGGTGAAGGACACCGCGGCCGGCGCACCGGCCCCCGCAGACCTCATCGACCGGCTGATCCTGGTGCTGGTCAACGAGTGCGTCGCGTGCCTGCGCGAGCGCGTCGTGGAGGATGCCGACCTCGCCGACGCCGCCGTCATCTTCGGCACCGGCTTCGCGCCCTTCCGCGGCGGGCCGCTCGCTTATGCCCGTGCGCGCGGACCCGCGGCCATCGTCGCGCGGCTCGAGGAGCTTGCGGCGCGTCACGGTTCGCGCTTCACACCGGATGCCGGCTGGGCGCAGCTGACCGGTGAGCGCGCCGCGTGAGGCGCAGCGCGCAGGCCCGCGCACGCCCTGTGCTACCATCAAACGGCCGTCGCGCCGCAGCGCTTGCGGGCGCGGCGGCATTACCCTAACCGGCCGATTCGGGAGCCCATGGCGGAAGAGCGCGAAACCACTGTGCAGGTGCTCAAGGCGTTTGCTCCCCTCGACGGGATGAAACGCGAGAACCTGGCGGCGCTGGCGAAGAAGATCACCTTGCGCACGCTCAACTCCGGCCGCCTGATGTTCGACCAGGGCGACACGGACAAGCGCACCTTCTGGCTGGTGAGCGGCACGCTCGAGATCGCCGAGGGCGACCGCGTGGTCGCGACTCTCCAGGGCGGCACCCCCGCGGCGCGCAATCCCCTCTACCCGCAGCTGCCGCGGCGGGCGGCAGCGCGCGCCCGCGGCGACGTCACTTACCTCTCGATCGACAGCGACCTGCTCGACGTCATGATCACCTGGGATCAGACCGGCACCTACGAGGTGGGTGAGCTGCAGACGCAGCTGCAGAACGCAGGCTCGGATGACTGGATGACGACGCTGCTGCAGACCAAGGCGTTTCACCGCATTCCGCCCGCCAATATCCAGGCGATCTTCCAGCGCCTGCAGCGCACCCCCACCAAAGCCGGCGAGGTCGTGATCAAACAGGGTGGCGAGGGCGACTATTTCTACATCATCGTGGAAGGCAAGTGCGCGGTGTCGCGCGAGACGCCGCTCAAGCAGGAAGGCATCCGGCTCGCCGAGCTCGGCGTCGGCGACACCTTCGGCGAGGAGGCACTGATCGCCGAGGCCAAACGCAACGCCACCGTCACCATGATCACCGACGGCGTGCTGATGCGGCTGAAGAAGGAAGACTTCCGCGAGCTGATGAACGAGCCGCTGCTGCAGTGGGTGAGCCGCGAGCAGGCGAGCGAGATCGTCGCCAAGGGCGGCCGCTGGC
This sequence comes from Steroidobacteraceae bacterium, assembly GCA_035523985.1. Taxonomy (GTDB): domain Bacteria; phylum Pseudomonadota; class Gammaproteobacteria; order Steroidobacterales; family Steroidobacteraceae; genus 13-2-20CM-66-19. Next base: position 4,964 of record DATKPR010000136.1, read on the forward strand.
TCGACGTGCGCCTGCCGAGCGAGCACCAGACCCTCGCCATCGAGGGCGCGCTCAATATCCCCCTCTACCTGATTCGCCTGAAGCTCTCGAC
>DATKPR010000137.1:0-29640 GCA_035523985.1 Steroidobacteraceae bacterium
GCTCGGCGTGCATCCTGACGGGGATCCCGAGCACGCCGGCCGCCGCGTAGAGACGCGCGGCCTGCGCGACGCTGAAGCCGATCGATTCGCAGAACACGTCCACGGCATCGACCAGCCCCTCGGCGGCGAGCTGCGGCAGCCACTCCCCGGCGAGTGTGTCGATGTAGGCGTCGGCGCGGCCGCGATACTCCGGCGGCACGGTGTGCGCTGCGAGGAACGTGGTACGCACCGTCACCGGGAAGGCTCTCCCGAGGTGGCGCGCCGCGCGCAGCATCTTGGCCTCGTCCGCGAGCGTCAGCCCGTAGCCGGACTTGATCTCGAGCGCCGTGACGCCCTCGCTCGCGAGCGCCGCGAGGCGCGGCGCGCTCTCCTCGATCAGCTGCTGCTCGCTGGCGGCGCGCACGGCGCGCATGGTGGAGAGAATGCCGCCGCCGGCGCGTGCGATCTCCTCGTAGCTGCGCCCGCGCAGCCGCTCGGCGTATTCACCGGCGCGGTTGCCGGCGAACACCAGGTGGGTGTGGCAGTCGATGAGCCCGGGCGTCACCCAGCCGCCGCCGAGGTCGTGCTCCTCGGGCGCGGCTCGGCCCACCCCCGCGGCCGCGAGCGCCGCCGGCAAGGCGGCTTCCTCTCCCACCCACTCGATGCGGCCGCCGCGGGTGAGGAGTGCGCCCCGCGCGAGCACGCCGTGCGCCGCGGCGCAGGTCGCGAGCTGCGCATTGCGCCAGACTTTCAGGACTGCGGGCACGCGCTCCTCAGCGCGCCGCGAGGAAGGGCAGATTCAACCCCCTGGCGCGCGCACAGGCGATCGCCTCCTCGTAGCCGGCGTCCGCATGGCGCATGACGCCGGTGGCCGGATCGTTCCACAGCACCCGCTCGATGCGCCTCGCCGCCGCCGGCGTGCCGTCGCAGACGATCACCACCCCGGCGTGCTGCGAGTAGCCCATGCCGACCCCGCCGCCGTGATGGATCGAGACCCAGGTGGCGCCCGAGGCGGTGTTGAGCAGCGCATTCAGCAGCGGCCAGTCGGCGACCGCGTCCGACCCGTCGCGCATCGCCTCGGTTTCGCGGTTCGGGCTCGCGACGGAGCCCGAGTCGAGGTGGTCGCGCCCGATGACGACCGGCGCCTTGAGCTCTCCGCGGGCGACCATCTCGTTGAAGGCGAGGCCGAGCCGATGGCGGTCGCCGAGTCCCACCCAGCAGATGCGCGCCGGCAGGCCCTGGAACTGGATGCGCTCGCGCGCCATGTCGAGCCAGTGGTGCAGGTGCGCATCGTCGGGCAGGAGCTCGCGCACCTTCCGGTCGGTGCGGTGGATGTCCTCGGGGTCGCCCGAGAGCGCCGCCCAGCGGAACGGCCCCATGCCGCGGCAGAAGAGCGGCCGGATGTAGGCCGGCACGAAGCCCGGGAAATCGAAGGCATTCTTCAGCCCCTCATCGAGGGCCACCTGGCGGATGTTGTTGCCGTAGTCGAACACCGGGATCCCCTGCTTCTGAAAGGCGAGCATGGCCTCGACGTGACGGCGCATGGAGGGGCGCGAGGCGCGCGTCACCTCGAGCGGGTCCGAGGCGCGCAGACGATCCCACTGCTCGACCGTCCAGCCCTGCGGCAGATAGCCGTTCACCGGGTCGTGGGCCGAGGTCTGGTCCGTCACCGCATCCGGCCGCACCCCGCGGCGCAGCAGCTCCGGCAGCACCTCGCAGGCGTTGCCGAGCAGCCCGACCGAGACGGGCTTGCCGGACTTGCGCGAGCGCTCGAGCAGCTCGAGCGCGGCTTCGAGAGTGGGCGCCTCAACATCGAGGTAACGGGTCTCGAGGCGTTTGGCGATGCGCTCCGGGCGGCATTCGATCGCGAGCATCGAGGCGCCGGCCATGGTCGCGGCGAGCGGCTGCGCGCCGCCCATGCCGCCCAGACCCGCGGTGAGGATCCACTTGCCGGCGAGGTTGCCGCCGAAGTGCTGCCGCCCCATCTCGACGAAGGTCTCGTAGGTGCCCTGCACGATGCCCTGGCTGCCGATGTAGATCCACGAGCCCGCGGTCATCTGGCCGAACATCATCAGGCCCTTCCTGTCGAGCGCGTTGAAGTGATCCCAGTCGGCCCAGTGCGCCACGAGGTTGGAGTTCGCGATGAGGACGCGCGGGGCGTCCGCGTGCGTGCGGAATACGCCCACGGGCTTGCCGGACTGGATGAGGAGCGTCTCCTCGTCATGCAGCGCGCGCAGCGCGGCGACGATCTGCTCGAAGCACTGCCAGTTGCGTGCCGCCTTGCCGATGCCGCCGTAGACGACCAGCTCCCCGGGACGCTCGGCCACCTCGGGGTCGAGGTTGTTGAGCAGCATGCGCAGCGGCGCCTCCGTGAGCCAGCTGCGGCAGCTGAGGGTGGTGCCCCGCGGGGCGCGCAGCGGCGGACGCTGGTTCTGATCGTTCATGGCATGGCTTCCTCGGACGCGCGGGGCTTGAAATGGGCCCGGCCGCAACCATTCATAATAATGGCCGGCGGTGCCGGGTTGGCAGCGGGCGCTGTGGCGGGATCTGAACAGGTTCCCCTGCCTTGCGGGTTCGGGTAGAATGCGCGCCCCCGTGCTCCGGGCGGGGACGGGTGGCTGGTGACGCGGCGGTCGGGCAGGTCCGACATGCGGCACCCCCGAGACAGCATGAACGGAAAGCCCCCCTGCGGGGCTTTTTTGTTGTCCGGCCCCGGGGTAGGGGCGGGCGATGCGGTGGGATGGGCCTTGGGGCCCATTTTTGTTTTCGGCAGACGGCGGTGCGCACCGCCGGGCGAGGGCGAATGGCGGGCATCCTGCGCGAGCGGCTGATGGGGCTCATCGAGCCGCTCCTCGGGCGCCTCGGCTACGAGCTGGTCGACCTCGAGTACGGGGCCGGCCACGGGCGCGGGACGTTGCAGGTGTTCATCGACGCCGCCGCCGGCGTGACGGTCGATGACTGCGAGCGGGTGAGTCGCGAGATCTCCGCGCTGTTCGACGTCGAGGATCCGATCCCGGCGGCTTACACGCTGGAGGTGTCCTCGCCCGGCTTCGACCGGGTGCTGCGCACGCGTGAGCATTTCGGGCGCTTCGTCGGCTCACGGGTGTTCGTGGAGCTGCGCGAGCCGCGCGCCGGCAGGCGCCGGTACACCGGGCAGCTGCTGGCGGTCGATGAGGACGGCATTGCGCTCGCCGTCGACGATGAGCGCGTGGCGGTGAGGTTCGCGGAGATTGGCAAGGCGCGGCTGGCGTCGTGAGGTAGACGAGAGTGAACAAGGAAATCCTGATGGTGGTCGATGCCGTTTCCAACGAGAAGGGCGTCGACAAGGAAGTGATCTTCGAGGCGCTTGAAGCCGCGCTCGCGTCCGCGACGCGCAAGAAGCACGGCGAGGAGTGGGACGCGCGCGTATCGATCGACCGCAAGAGCGGCGACTACGAGACCTTCAGGCGCTGGAAGGTGTTCGCGGACGACTCCAAGGAGCTCGAAGTGCCCGAGCGCGAGCTGCGGCTCGACGATGCGCGCGAGCTCGATCCCAAGGTCGAGGTCGGCGGCTTCGTCGAGGAGCCGATCGAGTCGGTCGCCTTCGGGCGCATCGCCGCGCAGCAGGCCAAGCAGGTCATCGTGCAGAAGGTGCGCGAGGCCGAGCGCGCCCAGGTGGTCGAGGCGTATCGCGACCGCACGGGTCAGCTGGTGAGCGGCGTCGTCAAGCGCGTCGACCGCAACGGCATCTACGTGGATCTCGGCTCCAACGCCGAAGGCTTCGTGCCGCGTACCGACATGATCCCGCGCGAGCAGGCGAAGCCCCAGGACCGCATCAAGGCATTCCTCAAAGAGGTGCGCTCCGAGCCGCGCGGCCCGCAGCTGTTCCTGACGCGCACCGCGCCCGAATTCCTCATCGAGCTCTTCAAGCTCGAGGTGCCCGAGGTCGGCCAGGGACTGATCCAGATCCTCGGCGCCGCGCGCGATCCGGGCGTGCGCGCCAAGATCGCGGTCAAGAGCAACGATCCGCGCATCGACCCGGTGGGCGCCTGCGTCGGCATGCGCGGCTCGCGCGTGCAGGCGGTCTCCAACGAGATCGCCGGCGAGCGCGTCGACATCATCCCGCACGACGACAACCCGGCCCAGTTCGTCATCAACGCCATGTCGCCGGCCGAGGTGATGTCGATCGTGGTCGACGAGGACGCGCACAGCATGGATATCGCGGTGTCGGAGGAGAAGCTCAGCCAGGCGATCGGCCGCGGCGGGCAGAACATCCGCCTCGCCAGTCAGCTCACGGGGTGGGACCTGAACGTCATGACCGAATCCGACGCCGAGGCGAAGAGCGAGACGGAGTCCAAGGAGCTGGTGGCGAATTTCATGAAGCAGCTCGACGTCGACGAGGACGTGGCGACGATCCTGGCGCAGGAGGGCTTCTCCACCATCGAGGAGATCGCCTACGTGCCGCAGGCGGAGCTCGCCGCGATCGAGGAGTTCGACGAGGACATCGTCAAGGAGCTGCGCAACCGCGCGCGCGACGTGCTGCTGACGCAGGCGATCGCGAGCGAGGAGACGCTCGATCAGTCGATGCCGGCGGACGATCTGCTGCTGCTCGAGGGCATGAGCCCGGACCTGGCGCTGGCGCTGGCGCGGCGCGGCGTGCGCACCCGCGAGGAGCTCGCCGAGCAGTCGGTGGACGAGCTCGCCGATATCGAGGGACTGGCGGCGGACAAGGCCGCGGCGCTCATCATGACGGCGCGCGCCCCGTGGTTCGCGAGCGAGGCTTGAGCCTATGGCCGAAGTGACCGTTTCCCAGTTTGCCGAAGTCCTCAAGGTGCCGGTCGACCGGCTGCTGGTGCAGCTCGATCAGGCCGGCATCAAGGTCGACGGACCCGAGGCGCGCATCAGCGACGATGCCAAGCTCGAGCTGCTGACGCACCTGCGCCGCAGCCACGGCAGCGAGGCGGAGAGCGACGGCGCGCCGCGCAAGATCACGCTGAAGAGGAAGACGCAGAGCGAGCTGAAGCTCGCGAGCGTGCAGGGGCGCGCCCGCACCGTGAACGTCGAGGTGCGCCGCACCCGCAACTACATCAAGCGCGACGTGCTCGAGGAACAGGCGCGCGCGCAGCAGGACGAGATCGACTCGCGCAAGCGCGAGGCCGAGGAGGCCGCGCGCGCGGCCACCGAGCGCGCCGAGGCGGAGCGCCGCGAGCGCGAGCGGCTCGAGGCGGAGAATCGCCGCCGCGTCGAGGAGGAAGAGACCCGGCGCCGCGCCCAGGAAGACGCACGCCGCGCCACCGAGCAGCGCGCGCGCGACGAGGAAGCGCGCCGCACCCGTGAGCGCGAGGAGCACGAGCGTCACGGCGGCGAGCGCGAGCGCCCGGCACCGGCCGCCGCGCCGCCGGCCCCGGCCCCGGTACGGGAGCGGGCCCCGGCACCGGCCGCACCCGCGGCCGACGACAAGCACACGCGTTACGGACGCCAGGAGCTGCACGTCACGACCGACGTCAGCTCGCGCTACAAGAAAAAGCGCCGCACCAAGAGCCGCCCGCTGGCGGCCTCGGCCGATGGCCGTCACGGCTTCGAGATGCCGACCGCGCCGGTGGTGCGCGAGGTCGGCGTGGGCGAGACCATCACGGTGGCCGAGCTCGCCCAGAAGATGGCCGTCAAGGCCAACGAGGTCATCAAGACGCTCATGAACATGGGCGTGATGGCCACGATCAACCAGCCGATCGACCAGGACACGGCGGTGCTGGTGGTGGAGGAGATGGGCCACACGCCCAAGCTCCTCAAGGAGAACCAGATCGAGGCCGATCTGCAGGGCGGCCAGGCCGAGGCCGAAGGGGAGCCGCGTCCGCCGGTGGTCACGGTGATGGGCCACGTCGATCACGGCAAGACCTCGCTCCTCGACTACATCCGCCGCACCAAGGTGGCGGCGGGCGAGGCCGGCGGCATCACCCAGCACATCGGCGCCTACCACGTCGAGACGCCCAAGGGCGTCATCACCTTCCTCGACACGCCCGGACACGCGGCTTTCACCGCCATGCGCGCCCGCGGCGCCCGGGCGACCGACGTCGTGGTGCTGGTGGTCGCGGCGGACGACGGCGTGATGCCGCAGACCGTCGAGGCGATCCAGCACGCGCGCGCTGCCGGGGTGCCGATCGTGGTTGCCGTCAACAAGATCGACAAGAGCGATGCCGACCTCGATCGGGTCCGCACGGATCTCTCCAAGCACGAGGTGATCTCGGAGGAGTGGGGCGGCCAGAACATGTTCGTGAACGTCTCGGCGCGTACCGGGCAGGGGATCGACCAGCTGCTGGAAGCGATCCTGCTGCAGGCCGAGGTGCTCGAGCTGCGTGCGCCGCGCTCGGGTCTCGCCTCGGGGGTGGTGATCGAGTCCTCCATCGAGAAGGGCCGCGGCGCGGTCGCGACGGTGCTCGTCAAGAAGGGCACGCTGCACGTCGGCGACCCGATCATCGCGGGCTCGGAGTTCGGGCGCGTGCGCGCCATGTTCGACGAGAACGGCAAGCCGGTGCAGGAGGCGCCGCCGTCCATGCCGGTGCAGGTACTGGGACTGTCGAGTCCTCCCAACGCCGGCGACGAGATCCTCGCCGCCGAGAGCGAGCGCAAGGCGCGCGAAGTCGCGCTCTATCGCCAGGGCAAGTTCCGCGACGTGAAGCTCGCGCGCCAGAGCGCGCGTCCCGAGGACGTGTTCTCGCAGATGGGCGAGGCCAAGGCAGGCGTGGTGGCGGTGCTCATCAAGGCCGACGTGCAGGGGAGCGCGGAGGCGCTCAACGAGGCGCTCGCCAAGCTCTCGACCGAGGAGGTGCAGGTGAAGGTGCTCGCCAGCGGCCTGGGGGGCATCACCGTCTCCGACGTGCAGCTCGCCGCCGCCTCGCGCGCCCTCATCATCGGCTTCAACGTACGCGCGGATGCGGGCGCGCGCGACGCCATGAAGGAGACCGGCGTCGAGGTGCGTTACTACTCGATCATCTATGAAGCCATCGACGACGTGAAGCAGATGATGACCGGCATGCTGCAGCCGGAGATCAAGGAGCAGATCGTCGGCGTCGCGCAGGTGCGCGACGTGTTCCGCTCGTCCAAGTTCGGCGTCGTGGCCGGGTGCCTCGTGACCGAGGGCCTGGTCAAGCGCAACAACCCGATCCGCGTGCTGCGCGACAACGTCGTGATCTTCGAAGGCGCGCTCGAATCGCTGCGGCGCTTCAAGGATGACGTGGGCGAAGTGCGCGCCGGCACCGAGTGCGGCATCGGTGTGAAGAACTACCAGGACGTGCGCGTCAACGACCAGATCGAGTGCTTCGCGCGCGTCGAGGTTGCGCGCACGCTCTCGTAAGCCCATGAGCGAGGCCCGCAGCCGGCGTATCGAGTCGGAGATCCAGCGCGTGCTCGCGGCGCTCATCGCGCGCGAGGTCAAGGACCCGCGCGTCGGCAACGTCACGATCACCGCGGTCAAGATGGCCGCCGACATGGGCACGGCGCGCATCTACTTCACGCCGTTCGCCGCGCGCGAGCCCCCCGAGCAGGTGCGCACCGGCCTCACCCACGCCGCGAGTTTCCTGCGCGGCGAGCTCGGCCGGCGCCTCGGGCTGCGCCATGCGCCGCGACTCGAGTTCGTGTTCGACGACAGCGTCGAGGGCGCCGCGCGCCTCACCCGTCTCATCGACCGGGCGGTCGCCGCCGATCGCGCCGGCCATGACGAGGGCGAAGGCGGCGCTGACGGCGGCGGCGACTGAGCCGCCCATGCCGAGCGGGATCGTGCTGCTCGACAAGCCGCCGGGCCTCTCCTCGAACGCCGCGCTGCAGCGCGTGCGCCGCCTCTGCGGCGGCGTGAAGGCCGGCCACGCCGGTAGTCTCGATCCGCTCGCCACCGGGATGCTGCCGATCTGCCTCGGCGAGGCCACCAAGATCGTCGGCGACATCGTCGCCGGAGCCAAGCGCTACCGCTTCACGATCGCCCTCGGCGCGTGCACCGCGACCGGGGACACCGAGGGTGAGGTCACGGCCGAGGCCGCGGTGCCCGCACTCACGCGCGCCGAGGTCGAGGCGGTGCTGCGCGGCTTCCTCGGCCCGCGCAGCCAGGTGCCGCCGATGTATTCCGCCCTCAAGCAGGGCGGCACGCCGCTCTATCGGCTGGCGCGCGCCGGACAGACCGTGGCGCGCGCTGCGCGGGACATCGAGCTCTACGAGCTCACCCTGACGGCACTGGCACCCGGGGCGCTCGAGATCGAGACCCGCTGCTCGAAGGGAACCTATGTGCGCGTGCTGGCCGAGGAGATCGCCGCGGCGCTCGGTACCGTGGGTCACGTGAGCGCGCTGCGCCGGCTCACCGTCGAGCCCTTCGAGGCCGAGCCGATGTACACGCTCGAGGCGCTGACCGCGCTTTCCGGCACGCCCGGCGGCCTGCCGCTGCTGCCGGCCGACACTGCGCTGCGGCACCTGCCGGCGGTGTCTCTCGGGGCCGGGGCGGCGGCCCGCCTCATTCAGGGTCAGGCGGTCGCTAGCGCCGCGGCGGGCGAGGGGCGTGTGCGGCTCTACGACGAGGCCGGACGGTTCTTAGGCGTGGGGATTCGCGATGGCGCGGGGACCGTGCGCCCCAGGCGGCTTCTCAGGGAGCCGTCGCCGGCTAGTGTCCGAGCTGCGGATCGAGCAGGGTGAGTGCCCGGCCGACGTGCTGCGCGCCGGTCCGCCGCAGGTCATCGCCGCTGTAGTAAGCGCCGAACTGATCGCAGCGCTGGGTCATCGAGCTCGGCACGCAACCGAGCGGCAGGCCGCTCGGCAGGGCGGCGGCGCGCGGCACTGCCTGCGGGGGTGCGCTCGCACAGGCCGCGAGCGAGAGCGACGCCAGCAGCGCCGGAATCGGCAGCCTCGCCACGCTCAGTGGCCGACGCGCACCGACGGGTCGAGCATGCCGAGCGCCCTGTCGGCAAAGACCTGACCCGTGTTATCCAGGTCCTGCTTGCTGTAGGAGCTGCCGAATCCGGCGCAGGCGCCGTCCTTCACCGGCAGCCGTGTGGCGGTCTGGGCGACGCAGCCGGGCGGGGGCGTGGCCGCAGCAGTGGTCTTCTCGGGGGCGGGGGTCGTGGCAGCGCAGGCCGCGAGCAGCAGCGCGAGCGCGCCGATTGAGGTCAGTGATTTCAGCATGGCGATCACCTCGGTGGAAAAGCCTATGCCCGTGCCTGATGCACCGCAAGGGACCAGGAACGCGGCCGGCCGGTCCCGGTTGACATTGCGCCGGCGGCCGCCGCGGCGCATGCCGTTTTCGGCTCCGGTCTCCCCCTTCCGGATCGCCCCTCAAGCTTGTCTCGGTGGGGCCTGTGACAGTAGAATGCGCGGCTCACCAAAATGGCTCTTAAGACAAGTAGTTAGGACTCAAGCGCAATGGCTTTAACCAGCGAGAAAAAGGGCGGGATCCTCGCGCAGTTCCGCCGCGGGCCGGCTGACACCGGCTCCGCCGAGGTACAGGTGGCGCTGCTCTCCGCACGGATCAACGATCTCGGGGGGCATTTCACCGCGCACAAGCGCGATCACTCCTCGCGGCGCGGACTGGTCAAACTGGTCAACCAGCGCAAGAAGCTCCTCGACTACCTCAGAGCCACCCAACCGCAGAAGTACCAGGAGCTCGTCGAGCGCCTGGGACTGCGCCGCTGAGAATCCGCAGGGCCGCCGTCATGGACGCGCGGCCCTCGTCGTTTTCGGCCGAACCTCCAACTTCCGAGGAATGAAGCTTTGAGCGTCGTCAGCAAGTCGTTTCCTTACGGCCCGCACACGGTCACCATCGAGACGGGCGAGGTCGCCCGCCAGGCCGAGGGTGCGGTTCGCGTCTCCATGGGAGACACCGTGGTTCTGGTCACCGCCTGCGCACAGCCGACCGCGCAGCCGGGGCGGGACTTCTTCCCCCTCACGGTCAACTACGTCGAGAAGACCTACGCCGCGGGGCGCATTCCCGGCGGGTTCTTCAAGCGCGAGGGACGCCCGACGGAGAAGGAGACGCTCACCTCGCGTCTCATCGATCGTCCGATCCGGCCGCTGTTCCCCGACGGCTTCTACAACGACGTTCAGGTGGTGGCGACCGTGCTGTCGATGGACCCGGATATCGACGCCGACATCCCGGCGTTGCTGGGCGCCTCGGCGGCGCTCGCCCTCTCGGGCATTCCTTTCAAGGGACCCATCGGAGCGGCGCGCGTCGGCTATCGCGACGGCCGCTACCTGCTCAATCCCACGGCCAAGGACCTCGCGCAATCGCAGCTGCACCTGGTCGTGGCCGGCACCGAGCACGCCGTGCTGATGGTGGAATCGGAGGCCAAGGGCCTTTCCGAGGACGTGATGCTCGGCTCCGTGGTGTTCGGTCACGAGCAGATGCAGACCGCTATCGGCGCCATCAAGGCGCTGGTGAGCGAGGCCGGCAAGGCGCGCTGGAACTGGCAGCCCTCGCCCGAGAGCGCCGAGCTCACCCGGGCGGTGACGCAGCAGGCGCAGGCGGCGATCGGTGAGGCCTACAGCATCACCGAGAAACAGGCGCGCCACGCGCGCCTCACCGAGATCAAGAATCAGGTCCTCGCCGCGCTCACCGGCGGCGACTCGCCGCAGCACTCGAAGGAAGGCGTCGAGGAGGTACTCTTCAAGCTCGAGAGCAGCATCGTGCGCCAGCGCATCCTGAACGGTGAGCCGCGCATCGACGGCCGCGACACCCGCACCGTGCGCCCGATCAGTGTGCGCGTGGGGGTTCTGCCCCGCACGCATGGGTCGGCGCTCTTTACCCGCGGCGAGACGCAGGCGCTGGTCGTGACCACGCTCGGCACCACGCGCGATGCGCAGATCATCGACGCCCTCGAGGGCGAGCGCCGCGAGCCCTTCATGCTGCACTACAACTTCCCGCCGTTCTCGGTGGGCGAGACCGGCATGATGGGATCGCCCAAGCGCCGCGAGATCGGCCACGGCAACCTCGCCCGGCGCGGCGTCAATGCCGTGATGCCGGACATGACCACCTTCCCGTACGTGATCCGCGTCGTCTCGGAGATCCTCGAGTCGAACGGCTCGAGCTCGATGGCGAGCGTGTGCGGCACTTCGCTGTCGCTCATGGACGCCGGAGTCCCGATCAAGGCGCCGGTCGCCGGCGTCGCCATGGGCCTGGTGCTCGAAGGCACGCGCTACAAGGTGCTCACCGACATCCTCGGCGATGAGGATCATCTCGGCGACATGGATTTCAAGGTCGCCGGCACGAGCGAGGGGGTCACGGCGCTGCAGATGGACATCAAGGTCGAGGGCGTGACGCCCGAGATCATGAAGGTCGCGCTCGAGCAGGCGCGCGAAGGGCGCCTGCACATCCTCGCGGAGATGAACCGCGTGATCCATCAGCCGCGCGAGAAGATGTCCGAGTGGGCGCCGTCGATCATCACCCTCAAGATCGACCCGGAGAAGATCCGCGACGTGATCGGCAAGGGCGGTGCGGTCATCCGCCAGATCACCGAGGAGACCGGTACCACCATCGACATCGAGAGCGACGGCACGGTCAAGATCGCCTCGGTTGCCGGTACCGCCGGGCGCGAGGCGCAGCGGCGCATCGAGCTCATCACCGCCGACGTCGAGGTCGGGCAGATCTACGAGGGCAAGGTGGCGCGCCTGATGGACTTCGGCGCGTTCGTCACCATCCTGCCGGGCCGCGACGGCCTGGTGCACATCTCGCAGATCTCCAACGAGCGCGTCGAGCGGGTCAGCGACAAGCTGCGCGAGGGCGACGTCATCCGGGTGAAAGTGCTCGAGGTCGACCGGCAGGGGCGCATCCGCCTCTCCATGCGCGACGTCGACGCGCCGCACTGACCGCATCCGCCGCAGGCGATTGCGGCGGACATCCGCAGCGCTGCCGCGCGCCCAGGGCGTGCCTGTGGCGCCCTGCGCAGCAGGGAGTCCCCCGCACCCCGCCGGCGGTCAGCCGCCCGCCGGGCGTCCGGCCGTCGGCGCGGCGAACTGTCTCAGGCTCTGCTCGAGGCAGCTGCCGACCGTGCCGCGTGTCGCCACGCCGTACGAGCGGATCACCTGCGAGAGGAAGTCGCGGCTCATCAACGGCTCGTTGCCGTGCTCCTGCTCGGCGATCACCTGCAGCAGGATTGAGCGCGTGATGTCCCCCTGAGTCTTCTTGTCGATGACGACGAAGTCGATGCGTTCGATGACCAGCCGACGAATGTCGGCGAGGGTGATGTAACGGCTCTCGACCGTGTCGTACAACCGCCTGTTGGGATACTTTTTTATGGTGCGCGGCTCACTCATCGCACGTCCCTCACTCTATGGTTATTGCACCTTCCTTAGTGCAGGGCGTCTACCGCTACCTTAGTACATAAGTTAACCGAACCCAACACCCAACATCCCGGGGGTGCTGAAGGCTATTCGGGGAGGCACACCGTCTCGACACCCTGGAATCGGTCCACTCTCCAGTGGCCCCTCGCCCAGGCGAGCACACGCGCCGGCGACTCGGCCTTGAGCTCGGGCGGCGGGTTCTGCCCGAGAAGCGTAAGTGCTTGATATAGCTGAAGACCCGCGGCGGCCGGGTCCAGGGCAAGGGAGCGGCGCGACTTGCTGAGCTTGCCTCCCCGGGGCTCGACGATCACGGGAAGGTGCAGGTAGCGCGGCGTCGGCAGCCCGAGTGCCCGCTGGAGCGCGATCTGCCAGGGGGTATTGTCGAGCAGGTCGGCGCCGCGCACCACGTCCGTCACGGACTCGGCCGCATCGTCGACCACCACCGCGAGTTGGTACGCGAAGGTGCCGTCGCGGCGTCTGAGCACGACGTCGCCGCGTTCGCGCAGGCTGTAAGTGCGCCGGCCCTGCGCCCGGTCGACGAACGTGATCGTCGTATCCGCGACGCGAAAGCGCGTCGCGGTCGGACCGGGGCGCCGCGGGCCGTCGCGGCAGGTCCCCGGATAGCCGCCCGCAGCGCTGCGCTCGCGCCGCGAGCAGCTGCACTCGAAGGTCAGCGCACGGGTGGTGAGCCGCCGCAGCGCCTCCTGGTAGTGCGCGATGCGCTCGCTCTGGCAGACGACGCGGCCGTCCCAGTCGAGACCGTGCGCCTCGAGCGTGCGCAGGATGGTGTCGGCGCAGCCGGGACGCACCCGCTCACGGTCGAGGTCCTCGATCCGCACCAGCCAGCGGCCGCCGCGCTGGCGTGCATCGAGAAAGCTGCCGAGAGCTGCGACCAGCGAGCCGAGATGCAGGGGCCCGGTGGGTGAGGGCGCGAAGCGCCCGACGTAGCCGCCTTCAGCGATAGCGGTCGTCGCGATCGCCGTACTGGCGCTCGCGCCGCTCGCGCCGCTCCTGCGCCTCGATGCTCAGGGTAGCGACCGGACGCGCCTCGAGGCGCTTGATGCCGATCTCCTCGCCGGTCTCGAGGCAGTAGCCGTAGGAGCCGTCCTCGATGCGCTTGAGCGCCTCGTCGATCTTGCGAATGAGCTTGCGCTCGCGGTCGCGGGTGCGCAGCTCGAGACTGAACTCTTCTTCCTGCGTGGCGCGGTCGTTCGGGTCGGGGAAGTTGGCCGCCTCGTCCTTCATGTGCGAGACCGTGCGGTCGACCTCGACCATCAGATCGCGCTTCCAGCTGTTGAGGATGTTGCGGAAGTGCTCGAGCTGTTCCTTGCTCATGTACAGCTCGCCACGCTTGACGATATAAGGCTGTACGTTGCGTGGGCCCGCGAGCAGGCTCCCGGGCTCGACGCTCTCGACGTCGTCGCTGTCGCCGGGGGCGGCGGTGCGCGGTGCCGGCGGTATCAGGGATGCGGCGCGGATCGGCTCGCGGGCCGGCGCGGGCGCGACGGCCCGGGGGGCCTTGCGCACCTCGGCGGCCGGCGCGGCCGCCGTGGGGGCGGCGTGCGCCGCCGGTTTCCTCACCGGCGCGGCGGCGGCGGGCTTACGGACATGGGCGGCGGCGCGGCCGCGGGCGGCATCGGGCTTGCGCGCCGCGGCGACCTTGCGCACCGCGGGCCGGCCGGACGCCTTCCTGCCCTTGGCGGACTTCGGCGCAGTTCTCTTGGCCGGCATCAGTGCTCCTCGACAGCTCTCAGCCTCTTGAAGAACGCGCGATTATACCGGCCGACTTTGGCGTGTACAGATGGCAAAACGAGCCCTTGTGGCGCACTGCGGCGGACGAGTGCGCCGCGGCGCGCCGCACGGCAGGGGCGCGCGGGACTCAGGGGAGGGTGACCGGCGGCGCCGGCTGCCAGCCCGGCTGTCTGCGCTCGGCGACAACGGTCGTGAGGATTCCGCCGCGCACGTTGAAGCGCGCCGCGAGGCGCAGGTAGCGCGCACCGACGGCGGCGTTCAGGTGGTCGGCGATCTCGTTGGTCACCGCCTCGTGGAATGCGCCGCGGTCGCGGAACGACCAGATGTAGAGCTTCAGGGACTTGAGCTCGACGCAGCGCTGGTCGGGGACGTACTCCAGATCGAGCGTCGCGAAGTCCGGCTGGCCGGTGCGCGGGCACAGGCACGTGAACTCCGGGATCTGCATGCGAATGGTGTAGTCGCGGCGCGGCTCCGGGTTGGCGAAAGTCTCGAGCTCGCGGGTGGGCGCGGACGGCATATTCCTCTACACTACACCATCCCCGGATGGCCGGGACTCGGGGGCACAAAGGCGAAGCGATGCGGCTGACCAAGATCAAGCTAGCCGGCTTCAAATCCTTCGTCGATCCCACCACCATCAGCTTCCCCAGTAATCTCACCGGCGTCGTCGGCCCGAACGGCTGCGGCAAGTCGAACGTCATCGACGCGGTGCGCTGGGTCATGGGCGAGCTGTCCGCCAGGACGCTGCGCGGCGACAACATGGCGGACGTCGTGTTCAACGGCTCGACCGCGCGCAAACCCGTCGGCAGCGCCGCCGTCGAGCTGGTGTTCGACAACTCCGACGGCAAGATCGGCGGACCGTACGCGAGCTACGGCGAGATCGCCTGCAAGCGCCAGGTGTCGCGCGACGGCCAGTCGGCGTACTTCATCAACGGGGTGCGCTGCCGCCGCAAGGACATCACCAACCTGTTCCTCGGTACCGGCCTCGGCTCGCGCAGCTACGCGATCATCGAGCAGGGCATGATCTCGCGCGTCATCGACGCGAAGGCCGAGGACATGCGCGCCTTCGTCGAGGAGGCGGCCGGTATCTCCCGCTACAAGGAGCGGCGCAAGGAGACCGAGGTGCGCATCAGTGAGACGCGCGAGAACCTCGAGCGGCTGCAGGACGTGCGCGACGAGGTCGAGAAGCAGATCCGCCACCTGCAGCGCCAGGCGGCCACGGCGCGGCGCTACCAGGCGCTCAAGGAGAGCGAGCGGCGTCTCGTCGCCGAGCTGATCGCGCTCAGACTGCGCGATCTCGACAGCGGCGCCGAGATCCACGACGCGCAGCTGCGCAGCCGCGAGCTCGCCCTGCAGGCCGAGCTCGCCGGGCAGCGCGCCGCGGAGGCCGCGCTCGAGAAGCAGCGCGACGTCGAGACCGAGCTCGGCGAGCGGCTGTCGGCGGTGCAGGCACGCTACTACGAAGCCGGCGCCGACATCTCGCGGCTCGAGCAGACCATCGAGCACACGCGCGAGCTGCGCGAGCGGCAGCGCGACGACCTCACGCGCACCGGCGCCGAGCTCAGCGAGCTCGCCGTGCACCTGACGCGCGACGAGCGCCAGCTCGCGGGGCTGCGCGAGGAGCTGGCCAGCCTCGCGCCGCGGCTCGCCGACGCGCGCGACGGGGAGCAGCGCAGCGCGGCGGCGCTCGAGGCCGCCGAGCGGGCGCTGCAGGATTCCCAGCAGCGCTGGGAGCGCCATACCATCGAGTCGGGCGCGAGCGCGCGCGCCGCGGAAGTCGCGCGCACCCGCATCGAGCAGCTCGACAGGGAGCTCGCGCGCTGCGCCGCTCATGAGGAACGGCTGCGCGGCGAGCGCGCCGCGCTCACCGCCGCCGGCGGCGGCCAGCTGACCGAGCTCAGCCGCGCCGAGGCCGAGGCGCGCGAGCGCGCCGAGCATCACGGGCGCACGCTCAGCGCCGCGCAGGAGCGTGTGCAGGAACTGCGCTCCGCAGCGCTGCTCGCCGAGCGCGCGCTCGAGGCGGCGCGCGCGGCACGCGAGGCGGCGCGCGCCGAGCTCACCTCGCTCGAGGCGCTGCAGAGCGCGGCACTCGCCGGCGGCGCCGGCCAGCCGGTATGGACGGCGGGAGCCGGGCTTGCCGGCCAGCCACGGCTCGCGGCCAGCCTCGACGTCGAGTCCGGCTGGGAACGCGCCGTCGAGACGGCGCTCGGCGATTACCTCGAGGCGGTGTGCGTCCCGACGCTCGGTGAGATCGAAGCGACCCTCGGTGCACTCGGCGCCGGCCGGGTGACGGTGGTCGAGAGCGGTACCATCGCCCGCGGCCGCCCGCGCACCCTCGCCGCTCACGTGAGCGGACCGCCCGCGGTGCTGGCGCAGCTCGCGAGCGTGCTCACCGCGGAGTCGCTCGGCGAGGCGCTGCGGGGGCGCGCCGCCCTCGGCGCCGGCGAATCGTTCATGACGCGCGCCGGCGAATGGGTCGGGCGCGAGTGGCTGCGGGTCAGCCGCGGTCCCGACCCGCGCGCCGGCGTCATCGCGCGCGAGCACCGCCTCGCGCAATTGCAGACCGCGGCGCGCGCCGCCGAGCAGCAGGCCGCCGGCGCCGAAGCCGCGCTCGGCGCGGCGCGCGCGGCGCTGCTCGCCGCCGAAGGCGCGCGCGATCGCGCCCAGGGCGCGATCCACGAAGGACAGCAGCGGTACGCGGAGCACAAGGCGGCGCTGGAAGCCGGCCGGGCGCGTGCCGAGGAGCTCGCGCTGCGTGCCGCGCGCATCGAGCGCGAAACCGCGGAGCTCGCGCGCGAGCAGACCCCGGCGCAGGAGGCGCTCGCCCGAGCGCGCGCCGAGCTCGCCGCGGCGCTGGCCGCGGCGCAACGGCTCGAGGCCGAGCGCGCCGGGATCGAGTCCGGGCGCGAGGCACACCGCGGCGCGCTCGCGGCGGCACGCGCCGCTGCGCAGAGCGCCCAGCTCGCCGCCCGCGATCTGCACGTGCAGGTCGAGACGCGCCGCTCCGCCGAGGGCTCGGTGGCGGTGGGCGTCAACCGCATGCTCGAGCAGCGCGAGCAGCTCACGCGGCGCCGTGCCGAGCTCGAGGCGCAGCTCGCCTCGGGCGACGAGCCGATCATCCAGGCGCAGGCGCGCCTCGGTGCCGCACTCGAGCATCGTCTCGCCGTCGAGACCGAGCTCGGCGCGGCGCGCGGCGTGCTCGAGGAGGCCAACGCGGCGCTGCGCACGCTCGATGAAGCGCGCCAGGCGGCCGAGCAGCGCGTCGGCGTGGCGCGCGAGGCGATGGAGGCGGCGCGACTCGCGGCACAGGAGACGCACGTGCGGCGCGCGGCACTCGCCGAGCAGTTCGCGGAGACGCGCTGCGAGCTCAGCGAGGTGCTGGCCGGCCTCGCCCCCGAGGCGGGCGCGGCGGAGTGGGAGCTGTCGCTCGCCGAGACGCGCGCCGACATCGAGAAGCTCGGGCAGGTGAACCTCGCGGCGATCGATGAGCTCAAGGACCACACCCAGCGCCAGGAGTACCTCGACCGGCAGTTCGCCGATCTGAGCGCCGCGCTCGAGACCCTCGCCGAGGCCATGCGGCGCATCGACCGCGAGACCCGTACGCGCTTCGAGGATACTTTCGAGCGCATCAACACGGGGCTGCGCGAGAAGTTCCCGCGCCTGTTCGGCGGCGGGCACGCGTATCTGGAGCTCGTGGGCGAGGACAAGCTCACCGCCGGGGTGGCGGTGATGGCGCGGCCCCCGGGCAAGAAGAACAGCACGATCCACCTGCTGTCGGGCGGCGAGAAGGCGCTCACCGCGGTGGCGCTGGTGTTTTCCATCTTCGACCTGAACCCCGCGCCCTTCTGCCTGCTGGACGAGGTCGACGCGCCGCTCGATGAGCACAACGTCGGGCGCTTCTGCGATATCGTCCGCGACATGTCCGCGCGTATCCAGTTCGTATTCATCACGCATAACAAATCCACGATGGAGCTCGCTTCGCAGCTGATCGGCGTCACGATGCTCGAGCCGGGGGTGTCCCGGCTGGTCACGGTCGACGTCGACGAGGCGGTCAGGCTCGCCGCGGTCTAGGTGCACCGATGTCTCCGCTGCGCTGGTGGCTGCTGATCCTCGGAGTGGCGTTCTTCTGCGCGCTCACCGTGTGGGAGCTGCGCCGTCCGCGCCAGGCGCGCCGCGGCGACGCCCCGCCCGAGCCGACGCGGCCGCGCGACCCGACCCTGCAGCTGCCGGAGATGCACGCGCACGAGCCGCTCACCCACCGCGCCTTGCCGGTGCTCGAGCTGCCCGCGGATGCCGACGAGCTGCCGGTGCTCGCGGCGGCGCCCGAGGGTGCGGGCGCTGCACCGGGCGCGCACTGGCCGGAAGAAGAAGAAGAGGAGAGAGAGGACGCGGCGATCGAGACGCCGCAGGTCCAGGCGGAGCCGGCCGAGCCGGCCGAGCCGGCCGAGCCGCAATGGGAGGCGGCTCCCGTCGAAGCCGACGACCCCGAAGGCAGCGAACCGCTCGTCGACTGGCCGCCCGACGCCGAGCGCCGCGTGGTGGCGCTGCGGCTCGTGGCGCCGCAGCCGGAGCGCTTCGCCGGCCGGTCGCTGCGCCAGGCGCTCGCCGCCGAGGGCTTCGTGCTCGGGCGCTTCGACATCTTCCACAAGGGCGATGAGGGGCGGCGCGCGATACTCAGCGCCGCGAGCCTCAGCCAGCCCGGAACCTTCGATGCCACGACCATGGATTCGCAGCATTTCGGCGGCCTGTCGCTGTTCGCGGTACTGCCGGGACCGAAGTCCCCGCCCGAGGCGTTCGAGGAGCTGGTCGCGACGGCACGCAGCCTCAATGAACGGCTGTGCGGCGTGCTGCAGGACGAGGGCGGCACGCCGCTCACCCCGGCGCGCATCGCGAGCCTCAAGGCACGGCTGAACAGCGGGGCGCCCGCGTGACACGCGGCCCGGCGGCGCGCGCCGCCGAGTTGCGCGCCGAGCTCAAGCAGCACGACTACCGCTACTACGTGCTCGACGAGCCGTCGGTTCCCGACGCCGAGTACGACCGGCTGATGCGCGAGCTGCGCGCGCTCGAGGCCGCGCATCCGGAGCTGATCGTTCCCGACTCGCCGACGCAGCGTGTCGCGGGCACGCCGAGCGCCGCCTTCGGCGAAGTGGTGCACCGGATCCCCATGCTGTCGCTCGACAACGCCTTCAGCGAGGAGGATGTGCGCGCCTTCGATCGGCGCATCCACGAGCGCCTCGGCGTCGAGGGCGAGCTCGAGTACGTGGCGGAGCCGAAGCTCGATGGCCTCGCCATCGCCGTGCTCTATCGCGACGGACTGCTCGCGCAGGCCGCGACCCGCGGCGACGGCGTCACCGGCGAGGACGTCACCGCCAATGTGCGCACCGTGCGGCAGGTGCCGCACCGCCTGAGCGGCGCTGCCCCGCCGCTCATCGAGGTGCGTGGCGAGGTGTTCATGCCGCTGAAGGGCTTCGAGCGCATGAACGCGCGCGCGCGCGCGCGCGGCGAGAAGGTATTCGTCAATCCCCGCAACGCCGCGGCGGGGAGCCTGCGCCAGCTCGATCCGCGCATCAGCGCGGCACGGCCGCTCGATGCCTTTTTCTACGGGATCGGCGCACTCGAAGGCGCGCCGCCGCCGGGCGGCCAGGCGCAGCTGCTCGCCTGGCTGCGCCGACTCGGACTGCCGGTGTCGCCGGATGCGCACCCGGTGCGCGGCGTCGGCGGTTGCCTCGCCTACTACCGCGACATGGGCGCGCGGCGCGCCTCGCTGCCCTACCAGATCGACGGCGTCGTCTACAAGCTCGAGTCGCGCGCCGATCAGGAGCGGCTCGGCTTCGTCTCGCGTGCGCCGCGCTGGGCGATCGCGCACAAATTCCCCGCCGAGGAGGCGCTCACGGTGGTGCGCGACATCGAGTTCAACGTGGGCCGCACCGGCGCGCTCACGCCCATCGCACGGCTGACGCCCGTGTTCGTCGGCGGCGTGACGGTGAGCAACGTGACGCTGCACAACATCGACGAGGTGCACCGCAAGGACGTGCGCGTCGGCGACACGGTGATCGTGCGCCGCGCCGGGGACGTGATCCCGGAGCTGGTGAGCGTGGTGCCGGAGAAGCGCCCGACGCCGCTCGCGCCGCGGATCGAGCTGCCCGCGCGCTGTCCGGTGTGCAATTCCGTGGTGCTGCGGGCCGAGGGCGAAGCGGTGGCGCGCTGCACCGGGGGCTTCACCTGCCGGGCGCAGCGCCAGGAGGCACTGCGGCATTTCGCCAGCCGCCGCGCGCTCGACATCGAGGGGCTCGGCGACAAGGTGATCGAGCAGCTGGTGGAGCGCGAGCTGGCGCGCTCGCCTGCAGACCTCTACAGGCTCACCACGGAGCAGCTCGCCGGGCTCGAGCGCATGGGGGAGAAATCCGCCGCGAACCTCGTGGGCGCGATCGCCGCGAGCC
This sequence comes from Steroidobacteraceae bacterium, assembly GCA_035523985.1. Classification (GTDB taxonomy): domain Bacteria; phylum Pseudomonadota; class Gammaproteobacteria; order Steroidobacterales; family Steroidobacteraceae; genus 13-2-20CM-66-19. The sequence continues at coordinate 20,457 of DATKPR010000137.1, forward strand.
GGAACACCACGCTGCCGCGGCTGCTCTACGGGCTCGGCATCCGCGAGGTCGGCGAGGCGACCGCGCTCGCGCTGGCGCGCCACTTCGGCACGCTCGAGGCGCTGATGGGCGCGGGCGAGGCTGAGATCCAGCAGGTCGAGGACGTCGGCCCCGTGGTGGCGGCTCACGTGGCGGCGTTCTTCGCCTCCGATGACCACGTTAACGTTATCAAGGCGTTACAAAAAGAAGGTGTGACGTGGCCTGAAGTCACGCGCGCCCCACAAGGCGCCGCGGCGCCGCTCGCCGGCCGCAGCTTCGTGCTCACCGGAACGCTCACCTCCATGACGCGCGAGGAGGCCGAGGAGGCGCTCACCGCACGCGGCGCCAGGGTCTCGGGCAGCGTCTCGAAGAAGACCAGCTATGTCGTCGCCGGGAGCGAGGCGGGCTCCAAGCTCGCGCGGGCGCGCGAGCTTGGAGTGCCGGTGCTCGATGAGGAGCAGCTGCGCGCGCTCCTCGGACGCTGAGTGAAGCGTCAGTTCTTCGGCGGTGTGGCCGGGGCAGCCGGCGCGGCGGCCGGTGGCGCAGCCGCCGGGGCAGCCGAGCCCGCGGCGCCCTGGTCGAGCGTGCGGGTGATCCTGGCGGTACGCATCAGCTCGTCCACGTAGTCCTTGAACTTCTTGCGCTCGAGCTCCGACTCGAGGCGCTGCTTGCGGTCGTCGAAGGATTGGGGCGCGAGCGGGCGCGTCTCGACCAGCTGCACGATGTGCCAGCCGAAGGGCGTGTGCACCGGGGTCTTCGAGTACTCGCCGGGCTTGAGGGCCGCGACCGCCTTCATGAACTCGGGCGGTACCTGCTCGGGGCGGATCCAGCCCAGATCCCCGCCGTTGGCCTTGGAGGGGTCCATGGACTCGACCTTGGCGAGGTCCTCGAACTTCTCGCCGCGCTCGAGCCGCTGCACCAGCTTGTCGGCGAACGGCTCGGTGGCCACCAGGATGTGGCGTGCGTGGTATTCCATCTTGGGCGCGGCGGCGACGTAGGCCTCGTACTCGGCGTGCACCTCGGCATCGGTCGGCTTCTTGTCCTTGAGATAGTGCTCGCCGAGCGCCTGTCCGAGCAGCTGCAGCCGCGAGAGCTCGAGGACGTAGGGGGTGTCGCCGCTCTTGTCGAGCCCTTCCTTGGTGGCCTCCTGCGCGATCACCTCGCCGTGCACCATGTTGTCGAGGAGCCGGTCGCGGATCTCCGGCGTGAGCTCCGCGGAGGTCTTGCCGCTCAGGCTCTTGACGTAATACTCGTAGAAGTCGCGGCTGATCGGCTGGCCGTTGACGGTCGCGACCGCCGTCGAGGTGTCGGCGCCGGCCGCCGGCGCGCCGGCCTTGGGTTGGCAGGCGGCGAGCGCCAGCGCGAGGGCCGCCGGCAGGAGCAGGGTTCGCGTGAGGTTCGTGGTCATACGGGTGTCCAGGTTGTGGAGAAGTCAGTCATTCTCATCAGGGGTGCGCGCGCTGATGTTGAGCGCATGTACGGTGCTCTCGAGCAGCGGCGCGAGCGCTGCATAGACCATGCGATGGCGCTCGAGGCGCGAGCGGCCGCGGAAGGCCTCCGCCACCAGCAGCAGCCGGTAGTGGCCGCGGCCGGCGGCGGCATGGCCGGCGTGCCGTGCGCCGTCGTCGGCGATCTCGAGCGTGCGCGGCGCGAAGGCGCGCTCGAGCGCTGCCCGCATGGCGGCCATCACCGGCTCACTCGCCCGGTCCATCGCCACTTCCGGCGGCCGACGGGCTCGCGTCCGCCGCGCGTGTCGCGAGCCAGGCGAGCTGGCCGCCGACGAAGATGAGCATCAGCACGACGTCGACCAGCTTCAGCGCCGCCCAGGCGCGCTCGCTCAGGTATTCGAGGACCACGACGTTGAGGGCGCCGAGCAGCGCGTAGAAGGCCACCCACAGCAGATTGAGACGCCGCCACAGCGGCAGCGTCATCGCGAGGCGCGTGCCGAAGCCCTCGGCGAGGATGGGCGCGAGCAGCCGCTCCGTGAGCGTGCGCGCGCCGATCCAGCGGCTGCCGAGGAACGCCAGGCTCGCCAGCCAGAAGAACACCGTGGGCTTCCACTGGATGAACAGCGGATTGTGCAGCGCCAGCGTCGCGCCGCCGAAGATCAGTACCAGCACCGCCGAGAGGGAATGCAGCGGCGGGATGCGCTTCAGGCGCAGCCAGTCGAGCGCGATCAGCGCCACCATGGCGGCTATCAGCACCGCGGTCGCGACGTACAGCCCGCGCGCCATGTAGGCCACGAAGAACGCCACGAGCGGCGCGAACTCGGTGACAGCCTGCATGGGAGGAGTGGGTATGGCGCGGGGTGGATGTACGGGGCAAACGGCCGCGTATATTGTCATGGATGGCCGAGCTGCTCCAGTTGCACCCCCTGAATCCGCAGGCGCGGCTGATCCGCCGTGCGGCCGAAGTGGTGCGCGGCGGCGGCCTGATCGCCTACCCGACCGACTCCTGCTACGCCTTCGGCTGGCAGCTGGGGGACAAGGCGCCGCTCGAGCGCGTGCGGCGGCTGCGCCAGGCCGACCGCCATCACCACTTCACGCTGGTGTGCGCGAGCCTCGCCGAGGTGGGGCGCTTCGCGCTCATCGAGACCTGGCAGTTCCGCATCCTCAAGGCCTGTCTGCCCGGTCCCTACACCTTTCTGCTGCGTGCGACGCGGGCGACGCCGCGGCGGCTGCAGCACGAGCGCCGGCGCACCATCGGGGTGCGCATTCCCGCGCACCCGGTGCCGCAGCTGCTGCTCGCCGAGCTCGGCGAGCCGCTCATGAGCTCGACGCTCATGCTGCCGGCGGATCCGGCGCCGCTCACCGGTGCGCGCGAGATCGCAGCGCGGCTCGCGCACGAGGTCGACGCCATCCTCGACGGCGGGGACTGCGGCACCGAGCCGACCACGGTGGTCGATCTGTCGGTGTCGCCGCCCGCGATCGTGCGTGTGGGCAAGGGCGCGCTCGGCCCGATCACCGGGCGTGCGCTATAATTCCAACGTGAGCCACGGCCCCATCGTCACCGCGCCCGCAGTCCCGTTGCGGGGAGGCACGTGAGCTCGCCCGCGCCCACCCGGCGCGTCCTGTCCGGCATGCGGCCCACCGGCCGGCTGCACCTCGGCAACTACCACGGCGCGCTGCGCAACTGGGTGGAGCTGCAGTACCAGTACGAATGCTTCTTCATGGTGGCCGACTGGCACATGCTCACGACCGGCTACGACGATACCTCGCAGCTGCAGGAGCACGTGCGCGAGGTGCTGATCGACTGGCTGGCGGCGGGGCTGAATCCCGGCGTCGCGACGCTCTTCATCCAGTCGCACGTGCCCGAGCACGCCGAGCTCCATCTGCTGCTCTCGATGATCACGCCGCTCGGCTGGCTCGAGCGCGTCCCGAGCTACAAGGACCAGCAGGAGCAGCTCAAGGAGAAGGACCTCGCCACCTACGGCTTTCTCGGCTACCCGCTGCTGCAGAGCGCCGACATCCTGGTGTACCGCGCCGCCTACGTGCCGGTGGGCGAGGACCAGGTGGCGCACGTGGAGCTGACGCGCGAGGCGGCGCGGCGCTTCAACCACATCTACGGGCGCGAGGCGGACTTCGAGGCGAAGGCGGAGAAGGCCGTGAAGAATCTCGGCTCGCGCAACGCCGCCACCTACCGCTCGCTGCGGCGCAAGTTCCAGGAAAGCGGCGAGACCGAGGCGCTCGAGCGCGCCCGCGCCCTGGTGCACAGCAACAGCCGCATCACGGTGGCCGACCGCGAGCGGCTGCTCGGCTTCCTCGAGGGCACCGGCGTCACCATCCTGCCCGAGCCGGCGGTGCTGCTGACCGCGACCCCGAAGGTGCCGGGGCTCGACGGCCGCAAGATGTCCAAGTCCTACGGCAACACCATCGGGCTGCGCGAGGATCCGGAGGAGGTCGTGAAGAAGCTGCGCGCCATGAAGACCGACCCGGCGCGCGCGCGGCGCACCGATCCCGGCGATCCGGACAAGTGCCCGGTGTGGGACCTGCACAAGATCTATAGCGACGAGGCGACCCGGGCCTGGGCGAGCGCGGGCTGCCGCAGCGCCGGCATCGGCTGCCTCGAATGCAAGCAGCCGATGATCGACAAGGTGGTCGAGGAGATCAACGGCATGCGCCGCCGCGCGCAGGAGTTCGAGGACAATCCCGAGACGGTGCGCAACATCGTCTCCGAGGGAGCGGACAAGGCGCGCGCCGCGGCGCGCGAGACGCTGGACGAGGTCCGGCGCACCATGCACCTGCGTGCCGATTGAGCCGGCACCGGGGTCTGCCGTGAAACCGAATCTCACCGTCGTCGTCTCCAACGCCCCCGCGCCGCCGCCGCCGCCCGCGAGCCCGCCGGAGCAGGTGGAGATGCCGTTCGCGATGGTGAACGGCGAGCCCTACGCCGAGCTGCCGCGCGACCTGTACATCCCGCCGCAGGCGCTCGAGGTGTTCCTCGAGGCCTTCGAGGGCCCGCTCGACCTGCTCCTGTATCTCATCCGCCGCCAGAACCTCGACATCCTCGACATCCCGCTGGCCGAGATCACCCGCCAGTACATGCAGTACATCGAGCTGATGCAGGACCTGCAGCTCGAGCTCGCCGGCGAATACCTGGTGATGGCCGCGACGCTCGCCGAGATCAAGTCGCGCATGCTGCTGCCGCGGCCGCGCGGCGCGCAGGACGAGGACGCCGATCCGCGCGCCGAGCTGGTGCGGCGCCTGCAGGAGTACGAGCGCTTCAAGCGCGCCGCGCAGGACATCGACAGCCTGGCGCGGATCGAGCGCGACGTGTGGCCGACCGCCGTCGAGCTCACGGAGCGGCGCGTGGTCCGCAGCCTCCCGCAGGTGACGCTGCAGGAGATGCTGGTGGCCTTCAAGGAGGTGGTGGCGCGCGCCGAGATGTACGCCCATCACCACATCGCGCGCGAGCGGCTCTCGGTGGGCGAGCGCATGAGCGACATCCTCGCCGCGCTCGCCACGGCGGGCTTCCTCGAGTTCCAGCAGCTGTTCCGCCCCGAGGAGGGCCGCATGGGCGTGACGGTCACCTTCGTGGCGATCCTCGAGCTGATGCGCGAGGGGCTGATCGACATCGTGCAGGCGCAGGCCTATGCGCCGCTGCACGTGCGCGCTGCCAAGGGCAGCAATCTCCACCTGGTCGAGGACCCGGCATGAGCGAGACCTACATCCGCAACGTCATCGAGGCGGCGCTGCTCGCCGCCGGACAGCCCCTGCCGCTCGCCGAGCTCGCGCGGCTCTTCGAGGAGCACGTGCGTCCCGGCACGCACGAGCTGCAGGCGGCACTCGCCGCACTGGCAACGGAGTACGCCGGGCGCGGCATCGAGCTCAAGCACACCGCGAGCGGCTACCGCATCCAGGTGCGGCGCGAGCTAGCCGCGGAGATCTCGCGCCTGTGGCCGGAGCGGACGGTGCGCTACTCGCGGGCGCTGCTCGAGACGCTCGCGCTCATCGCCTACCGCCAGCCGATCACGCGCGCCGAGATCGAGGCGGTGCGCGGTGTGGCCGTCAATCCCAACATCATCCGCACCGTGCTCGAGCGCAACTGGGTGCGCGTCGTCGGCCACCGCGACGTGCCGGGACACCCCGAGCTCCTCGGCACGACGCGCGAGTTCCTCGACTACTTCGGTCTGAAGAGTCTCGATGAGCTACCGCCGCTCGCCGAGTTGAAGGCCATGGGCGACATCAACCTGCAGCTGGCACTCGCGGGCGAGGAGACGGCGCCCGCCGCTGCCGCCGCCGGCGGCGCGGGCGATGCCGCCGACGGCGACGAGAGTGCCGAGGACGACGAGCTCTCCGCCGGCGGCGCCGGTTCGCACGAGCTGGTCGCCGGCCCGCGCGATTTGGACGGCTGATGCGCCGCGGACCCGCGCCGCGGCGCGCGCGCGCCCGTGCCGCCGCGTCCGAGGGCCCCGAGCGACTGCAGAAGCTTCTGTCGCGCGCCGGACTCGCCTCGCGCCGCGAGGCGGAGGACTGGATCCGCGCCGGCCGGCTCACCGTGAACGGCGTGACCGCCACCCTCGGCACGCGTGCCACGGCCGCCGATCAGCTGCGCCTCGACGGACGGCTGGTGCACGCGCGTGCTGCGGCGGGCGGCCACCTGTTCCTCTGTCACCGCTCTCCCGGGGAGACCCTCGCGGCCACCGTCGCGCGGCTGCCGCGGCGCGCCGGCAAGCGCTTCATTGCCGTGAGCCCCATGCCGCGGGTCGACGGCGGGCTCGAGCTCGTCACCGCCGACGGCGCGCTGGCGCTCGCGCTGCAGCGGCGCGTGCACGCCCTGGTGAGCGAGTTCGGGGTGCGCGTGCGCGGCGAGCTCGACGCCACGCAGACCCAGGGGGTGCTGCGCGGCGAGCTCGACAGCGGCGCGACGCTCGAGGTGCAGCGCCTCGAGGCCGCGGGCGGGGAGGGCGCCAACCGCTGGTACACGCTCGCCGCGCGCGGGGCGAGCGGCAAGGAGGTGCGGCAGCTCCTCGAGCGCCAGGGGGCGCTGGTGAGCCGCGTGCTGCGCACGCAGCTGGGCCCGGTGGCGCTCGGCCGGGCCCTCGGGCGCGGTCACTCGCGCGAGCTCGAGCCCGCGGAGCTCGAGGCGCTCGTGTCGGCGCCGGCCGGCAGTGCCGGCTGAGCATCGAACGCGCGCCCCGTGACGCCGCGGCTCGCGGGACCCAGCAGCGCGACATACGGCCCGGTGAGAGTCTCGGGGAGCGGCACGGTCTCGGAGTCTTCCGCCGGATAGGCCTGGCGGCGCATGGCGGTGCGGGCCCGGCCGGGATTCAGGGTATTCACCCGGATGGCGCTCGTGCCTGCCAGCTCATCCGCCAGCACCTGCGAGAGTCCCTCGAGACCGAACTTTGAGACCGCGTAAGCCCCCCAGTAGGCGCGGCCGCGGCGGCCGACGCTGCTGGCGGTGAACAGGACCGAGGCGTCGGCGGACTGCTTCAGCGCCGGCAGCAGGACCTGGGTCAGGGCGAAGGCGGCGGTCAGGTTGACGTGCAGCACCCGGCACCAGGTCGGCACGTCGTAATGCTCGATGGGCGAGAGGGTGCCGAGGAGGCCGGCGTTGTGCACCAGACCGTCGAGCCGCCCGTAGCGAGCGGTGAGTGCGTCCGCGAGCTCATCGTAGTCTTTGGCGACCGCGCGATCGAGGTCGAGCACGCCGATCGCGGCTTCGGGGCCGCCGCCGGCGGCGATCTCGGCGTGCACCGCCTCGAGCTTCTTCTCGCTGCGGCCGATCAGCACCACGGTGGCGCCGTAGCGCGCGCAGGCGAGCGCCACCGCGCGCCCCAGGCCCGAGCTCGCGCCGGTGACGGCGATGATGCGCCCGGCGAGCTCGCCGGGGCCCGCCCGGTGGGCGCGCGGATCGAAGGTTGCGCTCATGGCTTGAATCGTCCCTCCCCGGCGAGCCGTGCCGCGCGCCACGCGCGGTAGCCATCCAGCAGACCCGAATCGTCGCCTCCCGGGTGCGCCCCCGGCAAGCGCCGTTCGGCACGGCGCGAGCCGCGGTGCGCGAGTGCCGCCCAGACCATGAGACCCCGCAGCGGCGGCTGCGCCTGCGGCGTGAGCGCCGCGACGCCGGCGGCGAGCCGCCCGCGAACGTCGGCGTGCCGCGCGCGCAGCAGCCGCGCCAGCGGCGGCGGGAACGGCGCGCGTGCGAGCGCGGTGCTCGGCACGGCGGCCGCCGCGAGCTCATCGAGCGGCAGGCGCAGCCGCCCGGCGTGCGCGTCGCGCGCCAGGTCCGCGAGCAGCTGCGCTTCGCGCAGCGCCGCGCCGAGAGCGTGCGCGGCGGCGCGCGGGGCCGGCGGGGCGCCGAGCGCGACCAGCGGCACCAGCAGCGCATCCGCCCAGCGCCCGCAATAGGCATCGAGCTCGCGCCGCGTCTCGAAAGTCGCCGCGGCCAGGTCCCACACCGCCAGATCGACGAGTCCGCCGATTCCGGCGAGCGGCGCCGCATCGCGCCCCGCGCAGCACGCGAGCAGCGCGCGGGTCAGGGGATGCGCGGGCCGCCCGCGCACGCAGCGCGCGCACTCCTCGCGCCACCAGGCGAGCCGCGCATGCGCGACCTGATGATCGAGCCCGGGCCGCAGGCTCGCGCCGATCTCCTCCTCCAGCGCCAGGAGCGCCCCGAGCAGCGCGCGCTGCGGCGGCGGCGAGTAGAGCGCGGCGAGGGTACGTGCGGTGGACCGGCGCGGCCCCGCCGCGCTCATTCGGTCCCGGCCGGCAGGTCCGCCAGCGCCGGCGCGTCCTGTTTGCGCGCGAGCTGGGTGACCTGCTCGAGCACCGCCAGGGGCGCATCCGCGGTCACGCCGAGCTCGGTGAAGCGGCGCGCCTGCGGCAGCACCTGCCGCTCGAGCGAGCCGACCGCGGCGTTGTAGGCCTCCACCGCCGCGGTGAGGCGCTGCCCCATGCGGGCGAGGTGACCGTCGAAGGTCGCGAGTCGCCGGTACAGCTCCTGGCCGAGGTCGCGGATGACGGCGGCGTTGTGGGCGACTTCGGACTGCCGCCAGCCGTAGGCCACGGTCTTGAGGAGGGCGATCAGGGTGGAGGGCGTGGTGATGACGACGCTCTGGGTGAGCGCGTTCTCCAGCAGCTCGGGCCGCTCGGCGAGCGCCGCGGAGAGGAACTGGTCCCCCGGCAGGAACAGCACGGCGAACTCCGGACTGCGCTCGAACTGGCTCCAGTAGGCCTTGGAGGCGAGCTCGCGCACCCGCGCTTCGACCTGCTGTGCGTGGCGCTTGAGCGCGAGCGCGCGTTCCTCATCGCTCGTGGCCTCGAGCGCGGCGAGGTAGGCATCGAGCGGCGCCTTGGCATCGATCACCAGATCGCGCGCGTCCGGCATGTGCACCACGAGATCCGGGCGCAGCGCGCCCTCCGGCGTCGTGACGCGCAGCTGCTCGGTGAAGTCGCAGTGCTCGGTGAGACCGGCGAGCTCTACCAGCCGACGCAGCGTCAGCTCGCCCCAGCGGCCGCGCACCTCGGGGCGGCGCAGCGCGGTGACGAGGTTGCGCGTCTCGCGCGAGAGCTGCGCCTGCCCGCCGCTCAGGGCCTCGATCTGGGTGCGCAGCGCCGCGAACGCCTCGCGCCGCTCGTGCTCGAGCGCCTGCACCTGCGCCTCGGTGCGCTCGAGCGAGGCACGCAGCGGCAGCACCAGCTGCGCGATCGCCGCCTCGCGC
>DATKPR010000138.1:0-4476 GCA_035523985.1 Steroidobacteraceae bacterium
CGCTCGCCGCGGGCGCCGCCCAGGCCGACAACGGCCTGCTGTCGATCGGCGCCGGCCTGACCAACGACAACCTGCGCGACATCGCCGCGACGAATTCCAACCTGAACAGCACCAACTGGAAGGTCTGGGCCGGCGTGCGGCCGATCAGCCTGTTTGCGGTCGAAGCCGATTACATGAATCTCGGCAGCCAGAACGTCACCGAGGGGATCGCCGGCGACATTAGTTCGCCGCCTGGCACCAGCACCACCCACCTCGACTACAAGGCCTTCGCCGGCTACGCGGTCGGCTTCGTCCCGATCCCGGTGCCCTACCTCGACGTGTTCGGCAAAGTGGGCATCGCGCGCTGGACCGCGAGTGGCGGCAGCACGGTGATCGGTACACCCGCCCCCGGCTTCTTCTCGCTTTCCGACAACGGCACCCAGTTCGCCTGGGGCGTGGGCGGCCAGGTGCACGTCGGCAATGTCGGCGCCCGCCTCGAGTACGAGAATTTCAGCATCCGCAATACCGGCGGCGTCAATCTCGTCTCCCTCACGGCGTTCCTCAATCTCTTCTAGAAGTTGTGGTGCGCACGATACAGGTGGTTACGCAAATTAATGATCTGAAAAGAGATTTTTTGCGCGCCGTCCCGGAACTCGCACCCGAGGTCCGCATCTAATTCATCGAGTGCTAGTCACTCCCCGCTTCCCTCCCTGAGCGGGTACATGACCCGGTTCATCGAGACCTGTGCCGGGTTGGTCTGCCCCGGCGGCCCCCAAAGCCGCCGGGGTTTTTTATTGGCGCTCGAGCCAGGCGGCAAGCGTGTCCTGCGCCTCGCGCACCCCGGTCCCGTCGTGAGCCGAGAACAGCTGCACCGTCGCCCGGCCGGAGAGCGCCCCGGCGGCATCGCGCAGCGCACGCGCCCCCTCGGCGCGGCTCAACTTGTCGGCCTTCGCGAGCAGCACATGCACGCGCTGCGCGGGCACCGCCCAGGCGAGCAGCCCCTCGTCGCCCTCGGTGATCCCGCGGCGCGCATCCACGATGAGAAAGAGCCCGATGAGGCTCGCGCGCTCCTTGAGCGCATCGATCAGCGGCCCCCAGGCGTGGCGCTCGCTCTTCGGACCGCTCGCGTAGCCGTAGCCCGGCAGGTCCACCAGGCGCCGCTGCGGCGCCAGCTCGAAGAAATTGAGGAGCCGGGTGCGCCCCGGGGTCTTGCTGGTGCGCGCGAGTCCGCGCCGCTGCGTGATGGCGTTGATGGCGCTCGACTTGCCGGCGTTGGAGCGCCCGGCGAAGGCCACCTCGACGCCGGCATCGGGCGGAAACTGCGCCGGCGCGGCGGCGCTCACGACAAACTGCGCCTGCTGAAAACGGCTCATTTTCCGGGGATAATCATCGCGTCTGGGCTCGAGGGACCGAGCGGGACGGTAGTGTACAATCCCGCCGCCCTCGCATCGCTGGACCGCACCGGAATGAGAACAATGCCGAACACCTGCAGAGTCGGTTGGATGGGGCGCGCCGTCGCGGCGCTGCTGCTCGCCCCGGCGCTCGCCTGCGCGCAGACCGCCGCCGCGCCCGCGCCCTCCACGCCCTACGCCACCGGCAAGGCGGCGAGCGGGGAAGCCAAAGCGGCGCTGTGCAGCGCCTGTCACGGTCCGCAGGGCAACAGCGTCAATCCCGAGTGGCCGCGCCTCGCCGGGCAAAGCGCGGTGTACATCGCCGAGCAGCTGCGGCTGTTCCGTGCGGGCGTGCGCGATAACCCGACCATGAAGCCGCTCGCCTCGGCGTTGAGCGACCAGGACATCAACGATCTTGCGGTCTACTACGCGGCGCAGACGCCGAGCGGTCTCGAGGCCGATCCCTCCTACTGGAAGGCGGGCGAAGCGCTCTACGTGAGCGGCGACCCGGCGCGCGAGGTGCCGGCGTGTATCGCCTGCCACGGCCCGGTGGGCCGCGGCAATCTCGCCGCGGGCTACCCGGCGTTGCGCGCGCAGCAGTCGGTGTACGTGATCAAGCAGCTCAACGACTACGCGAGCGGCGCCCGCTACGCGGGCGGCGATGCCACTCACGCGGATCCGAACAGCGTCATGATGCTGACCCTCGCCAAGCGTCTGACGCCCGAGGAAATCCGCGACGTGGCCTCCTACGTGCAGGGCATGCGCTGAGGCGAGTGGACCGCAATCCGCCGATGACGCGCCGGCTCGCCCTGACGGCGGTCGCGGCGCTGCTCCTTGCCGCCTGCGCCCGGCAGGCCAATCCTCCCGCCGCCGCCGGCGCGGGCCCTGCGGCGGCCCCGGCCGCACCGGCCGCGGCACCGGCGCCCGCCGGTAACGCCGGCACCAACACCGCCGCCGCCGTCGCGCAGAGCGAGACCGAGCAGGCCACGGGCGCGCAGGAATCGGGCGACGGCGGCGCCGAGGAAAAGCCCGAGAGCAGCGAGACTTCCCTCGAGCGCATGACCGCGCTCCCGCCGGATGCGCAGCTGCCGGCCGGCCGCTGGAAGCCGGGCGTCCAATACGAGCCGCTGGTGCCCGGACAGCCGACCAGCGTCGAGCCCGGCAAGGTGGAAGTGCTCGAGATGATGTGGCTCGGCTGCCCGCACTGCTACGCGCTCGAGCCCGCGATCCGCGCGTGGCTGAAGTCCAAGCCCGCCTGGATCGAGTTCGTGCGCGTGCCGGTCATGTGGGATGCGCCGCACCGCGCCCACGCGCGCCTCTTCTATACGCTGCTCGCGCTCGGGCGCGCGGACCTCATCGACAAGGCCTTCGACACCATCCAGCTTCAGCGCAATCCGCTCATCGGCGCGAACGACGAGGAGTCGCTGCGCATCGAGCAGGCCTGGGCCGCGCAGCAGGGCGTCAGCGCCGCCGACTACGCCAGCGCCTGGCGCTCGGCCGCGGTGAGCGCGCAGCTCGTGCGCGCCGAGGACCTGACGCTGCGCTACCGCATCCGGAGCATCCCGACCATCATCGTCAACGGCAAGTACGAGACCGACGTGCCCCGCGCCGGCAGCCCCGCGAACCTGATGCAGCTGATCGACGACCTGGCGGCGTCCGAGCACCGCCACTAAAGAAAGTGGCGCGCCCGACTGGATTCGAACCAGCGACCTGCAGCTTCGGAGGCTGCCACTCTATCCAACTGAGCTACGGGCGCGTTGGGGCGGGCGATGATACGCGTCCGCGCGACGGGCCGTCTATTTGAGGGTCGCCGCCACTGCGGCGGGCGGCCATTTACGAAGCGGGGACCCGAGCGGCTATACTGCACGGCCGGTTCGGCGCGTCCGCGACGGAAGTACACGTGAGCAAGCAGGACACCCATTTTTTCAACGTTTTCAGCCTGGTGATCGGCCTCCTGGTGACCATCACCATCGTGTTGTTCGCGCTCGCGCGCGTGGTGGCGAGCCGCACCCAGGAAGCGAACGTGCTCACCGAGCCCGGCTATACCCGCAGCGTCGCCGCGCGCATCGGCGAGCCGACGCACGAAGCCGTCGCCGGCCAGGACAATTCCGCGCTCGCCATCAAGGCCGAGACGACCGCCGCGGCGGGCGGCACGGCGGCCCCCGCGATGCCGAAGAACGGCACCGAGCTCTTCGAGCAGACCTGCAGCGTCTGTCACGGCCAGGGAATCGCGGGCGCGCCCAAGGCCGGCGACAAGGCGGCCTGGGCGCCGCGCATCGCCGAGGGCAAGGCGGTGCTCTATCAGCACGCGCTGCAGGGCTTCCAGGGCAAGAGCGGCGTCATGCCGCCGAAGGGCGGCCGCACCGACCTGCCCGACGACCTGGTGAAACAGGCCGTCGATCACATGGTGCAGATGGCGCAGTAGTCAGCCGCCCGGCGCTGCCCGGTCGAGGCAGCGCAGCAGCAGCGCTTCCGCCACCTGCTTCGCCCCGATCGCGGGGCGCTCCTCGAGATCGGCGATCGTGCGGGCCACCCGCAGCACGCGCGAGCGCGCGCGCCCCGAGAGCTTCAGGCGGCGCATCGCCGTCTCGAGCACCCGCCGCCCCGCCGCATCCGGCACGCACCAGCGGCCGGCCTGCGCCTCGGCGAGGCGCGCATTGCAGAGCCCGGCGCGCGCGAGCTGCAGTGCGCGGGCGCGGCCGACGAGTTGCGCGGCCGTGGCGCTGTCCAGGGCCTCGCCCGGCGGCGCATCGAACGCCTCACCCGCAAGCCGCGGCACCTCGACCTGCAGGTCGAGACGGTCGAGCAGCGGACCCGAGAGCCGCGCGTGATAGCGGCGCAGCAGCGCCGGCGTGCAGCGGCAGCTGCGCTGCGGATCGCCGCGGCCGCCGCAGGGACAGGGATTCATGGCGGCGATCAGCTGGAACTCCGCCGGGTACTGCGTCTGCAGCGCCGCGCGCGCCACCTGGATCACGCCCGTCTCGAGCGGCTCGCGCAGCGCCTCGAGCACGCCGCGCCCGAACTCCGGCAGCTCATCGAGAAACAGCACGCCGCGATGCGCGAGGCTCACCTCGCCCGGCCGCGCCCGCGCGCCGCCGCCGACCAG
>DATKPR010000139.1:0-2794 GCA_035523985.1 Steroidobacteraceae bacterium
GGCCGAAGCGCGAAGGCCAGCTCGGCTCCCCCGGCTTTGCCTTCTTCCAGAGGGCGAAGTCCATGGGCGAGACCTTCTCCTCTGCGACCTCGACGCGCGCCCCCGCCCGCAGGTCCTCGAGTCGCTTGCCGGAGAGCTGTCCGTAGGGAGCAAACCGGGCGACCGCGTACAGCACGTCGCCGTCGTCGCTGAGGTAGGCGTAGCCGCGTGCGATGAGCCGTTCGATCAGCGCCACGATCCCGGGCATATGGCCGGTAACGCGCGGTTCATGGTCGGGCTGCTGGATCCCGAGCGCGGCGAAGTCCTGGTGCATGGCCGCGATGAAGCGCGCGGTCAGCGCCTCGTACGCCTCGCCGTTCTCGGCCGCGCGCGCGATGATCTTGTCGTCGATGTCGGTGATGTTGCGCACGTAGGTGAGGCGGTAGCCGCTGCGGCGCAGATGGCGGCTCACCACGTCGAACACCGTCAGCATGCGCGCGTGCCCGATGTGCACGTAGTCGTAGACCGTGAGGCCGCACACGTACATGCGCAGCGCCCCCGGGGTGATCGGCGTCAGCTCGCGCTTCTCGCCCGACAGCGAGTCGTGAATGCGGATCATGCGAAGCGCACCAGCCGCTCGCGCGCCGTACCCGCCGGCATCGCTTTCAGGAGCGGTGCCAGCTCCGGGCCGTGCGAGCGTCCGGTGAGCGCCAGGCGCAGCGGCAGGTAGAGCTGCTTGCCCTGGCGGCCGCTCGCGGCGCGCGCCGCCGCCGCGATGGCGGCGAGATCGTCGCCCTGCTGCGCGGCCGCGGCCGCGGCCGCGGCGAAGTACTCAGGTCCCGCCCCGCGCACCACCGCCTCGCCCCCCGCTTCGAGCGGCGGCGGACCGCCGAACACGATCTCGATCCACGGCAGCGCATCGGCCGGCAGCACGAGATTCGGCAGCACCGCCGCCACGAAAGCGCGCGCGACGCGCTCATCGAGCCCCGCCGGCAGCACGCCGCCGAGCCAGCGCCGTGCGGCCTCGGGCGCGAGCGCGTGCACGGCGTCCTTCTGCCACACGCTGAGCTGCTGCTCGTCGAAGCGCGCCGGCGCACGCCCGAGATGGCGCACGTCGAAGCCGCCCGCCATCTCCCCGAGGGTGAGGAGGCCGTGCAGCGGCGTCGAGTGTCCGAGTCTGAAGAGCTGGTTGAGGAGCGCGAGCGGCTGGTAGCCGCGCTCGCGATACTCGCGCACGCTGGTCGCGCCGTGGCGCTTGGAGAGCGGCGCGCCGTCGGCGCCGAGGAGCAGCGCCACGTGACCGTAGCTGGGCGGCTCGAGCCCGAGCGCGGCGAGCACCAGGAGCTGCCGCGGGGTGTTGGCGAGGTGATCCTCGCCGCGCAGCGCCAGCGTGACGCCCATCGCGGCATCGTCGACGGCGTTCGAGAAGAAGAATGCCGCGGAGCCGTCCGCGCGGCGCACCACGAAGTCGCCGATGTCGTCGGTGGCGAAGCTCTGCGGCCCGTGCACCAGGTCGAGGAACTCGACGCGCTCGCCGGGGGGCACCCGAAAGCGCAGCGTCGCCGCCGCCCCCGCGGCGGCACGCGCGGCGCGTTCCGCCGCCGGCAGCTCGCGGCAGGTGCCGGGGTAGCGCGGCGGACGGCCGGCGGCGCGCTGTGCCCGCCGGGCGAGGTCGAGCTCGAGCGGCGTGCAGAAGCACGGGTAGACCGCGGCGCGCGCCTCGAGCTGGGCGAAATAGCCGTCGTAGAGCGCGCGGCGCTGCGACTGGCGGTAGGGCCCGCGCGCGTCCTCGCGGCCGGGGCCCGCGTCCCACTCGATGCCGAGCCACTCGAGGTCGGCGAGCAGCGCCTGCGTGTGCGCCTCGAGGCTGCGCTCGGCGTCGGTGTCCTCGATGCGCACGAGGAAGCGCCCGCCACCGTGCCGCGCGAGCAGCAGATTGAAGAGTGCGGTGCGCGCATTCCCCAGGTGCAGCTCGCCGGTGGGACTCGGAGCGAAGCGGGTGACCGGCGTCGGGCTCATTGGGCTCCATGTTACCGGCACCTGCGCGCCGCTGTCGCTCACTCGCGGCGCGGCTTGGATTAGAATAACCGGATGCCCACGCTGCGCGCCCCCCTGACCACCGCCGCCCTGCTGCTCGCGCTCGCCCTCGCCGGCGGTGCGCGCGCCGACGAGCAGACCACCCTGGTGAAGGTGGTGACCAACATGGGCGATTTCGTCATCGAGGTGCGTCCCGAGCGTGCGCCGCTCACCGTGCCGAACTTCCTGCGCTACGTGAAGGAGGGCTTCTACACGCACACCCTGATCCACCGCGTGGTGCCGAACTTCGTGATCCAGGGGGGCGGGCACGACGCCACCACCATGAGCCTCAAGCCCACCCACGAGAGCGTCGTCAACGAGTCGGGTAACGGCCTGCAGAACAAGCGCGGCACGGTGGGGCTGGCGCGCACCACGGCGCCGCACTCGGGCAACGCCGAGTTCTACGTCAACCTGGTCGACAATCCGGACCTCGACCCGCTGCCGACCCGCTGGGGTTACGCGGTATTCGGCCGCGTGGTGCAGGGGATGGACGTGATCGACCGGATCGGCGAGACGCCGACCGGCGCCGTCGGCCCCTTCAAGCAGGACGCGCCCCTGAAGCCCGTGATCATCGAGAGCATGAGCATCGTGGCGCCGGCCGCGGCGGCGCCGGCGGCCGCGCCGGTGAATCCCGCCGAGCCGCAGAAGATCCTCTCGCCGAAGTAGCGCCGCGCCCGCGAGCCCTCAGTGAGGCAGCTGTTCGTCTCGGACGTGCACCTGGGAGGCGCAGACGACTCCC
>DATKPR010000140.1:0-27732 GCA_035523985.1 Steroidobacteraceae bacterium
ATGACGTTCTGCGTGAAGATCTGCAGCAGCACGCCCTCGCCGCGCGCGGGGTTGCCGTCGATGAGGATGCGGCGCGAGCGCAGTTCGCTGAGCGATTCGCGATGCCCCGGCACGCGCGCCGCGACCCCGTCGTAGTAGCTGTCGGGGGTATCCTGGAAGGCGACGCCGTGGCGGCGCAGCACGTCCACGGTGCGGTAGATATCGCCGCTCGCGAGCGCGATGTGCTGGATGCCCTCGCCGCGGTACTCGCGCAGGTACTCCTCGATCTGGCTCTTGTCGTCCTGCGACTCGTTGATCGGAATGCGGATCTTCCCGCACGGGCTCGTCATGGCGCGTGACAGCAGCCCCGTGAGCTTGCCCTCGATGTCGAAGTAACGGATCTCGCGGAAGTTGAACAGCTTCTCGTAGAAGCCCGCCCACACGTCCATGCGTCCGCGGCCGACGTTGTGGGTGAGGTGATCGATCACCGTGAGCCCGGCCGGATCGGCCGGCGCCGCGGCCGCGACCGGGCGGAAGTCCACGTCGTAGATCGAGCGCTCGCCGTAGAGGTCCACCAGATAGATGAGCGAGCCGCCGATCCCCTCGATGCAGGGGATATTCAGCTCCATGGGCCCGGCGCTCTGCGGGCCCGGCTTCGCGCCGAGCTCGAGTGCGCGGCGGTAGGCGCCGGCGGCATCGCGCACCCGGAACGCCATCGCACAGGCCGACGGTCCGTGCACGCGCGCGAACGCCTGCGCGAACGAGGCGGGCTCGGCGTTGATGAGAAAATTGATCTCGCCCTGGCGGTGCAGCGTCACGTTCTTGGAGCGGTGGCGCGCCACCACCGGAAAGCCCAGGCGCTCGAACAGGGTCCGCAGCAGCTGCGGGTCGGGGGCGGTGTACTCGACGAACTCGAAACCGTCGGTACCCATCGGATTATCGGCTGGTGCGCTCATGGCCGCATTATAGGCGCCACCTTCCGCATGTATAATCGCGCGCCGCCATGCCCAGCCAAGTTGCACCCGAGGACAGCCGGCTGCTGCGCAGCATACCCGCCGCGCGCGTCGCGCTGATCGAGCGCATCGCGCGTGCGGCCGGCAGCCGCGCCGGCCGCCACGAGCTCGCGCAGCGCTTCCTGCGCAACTACTTCCACGGAGTCGCCGAAGAGGACCTGGCGGCGCACCCGGCGGGCCTGCTGGCGAGCGCCGCGCTCGCCCATCTCGCCTTCGGTACGCGCCGGCCGCCCGGGCGCTCCCTGGTGCGGGTCTTCAATCCGGTGGCCGCCGCCGACGGCTTCGAGTCGCCGCATACGCTGGTGCTCACCGTCACCGACGACATGCCGTTCCTGGTCGATTCGCTCGGCATGGCACTGAACCGGGCCGGGCTCGCGGTGCACCTGATCGTGCACCCGGTACTGCAGGTGCGGCGCGACCGCCGCGGGCGCCTCGCCGACATCGGCGCCAACGGCACCCAGGCCGCGCACCCCGAGTCGTGGCAGCTCTACGAGATCGACCGTGTCACCGATCCGGTGCAGCTCGCGCAGCTGCGGCAGCAGCTCGAATCGACGCTCGGCGACGTGCGTGCGGCGGTCGCGGACTTCATGCCGATGCGCGAGCGGGTACGCGAGCTCATCGCCCGGCTCGAGACCGACCCGCCGCCGCTGCCGGCCGCCGAGGTGAGCGAGGCGCGCCACCTGCTCGAATGGATGGAAGGCCGCCACTTCGTGTTCCTCGGCTACCGGCACTACCGCCTCGAGCGCGGCCGCAGCGAAGACCGCCTGGTACCCGACGTGCTTTCGAGCCTCGGCATCCTCGCGCGCACCGGCGGCAAAGCCGCGCGCCCCGCGGCGACCGTGCTGCGCGGCGACGTGCGCGCGCGCGCCCGCGACCGCGAGCTGCTGGTCGTCACCAAGGCGAACTCGATGGCGACCGTGCATCGCGCCGAGTATCTCGATTACGTGGGGCTCAAGACCTTCGACAGCCGCGGCCTGGTGAGCGGCGAGCACCGCTTCCTCGGACTGTGGACCTCGACCGCCTACCACGGCAGTCCGCGCGAGATCCCGGTCCTGCGCCGCAAGGTCGAGCGCGTCATCGAGCACTTCGGTCTCGATCCGGCGAGCCACGACGGCAAGGAAGTGCTCAACGTGCTGGAGACCTATCCGCGCGACGAGCTGTTCCAGGCCGGCGTGCCGGACCTGGTGCGCATCGTGCGCGGCGTGGTCAATCTCTACGAGCGGCGCACGGTGCGCCTGCTGGTGCGGCGCGATCCCTATCAGCGCTTCTACTCGTGCCTGGTGTACGTGCCGCGCGACCGCTACAACACCGAGGTACGCCAGCGCATCGAGCGCATCGCCGCCGAAGGCTTCGCCGGCGTGAGCGTCGAGAGCCAGGCGCAGATTTCCGGCGCGAGCCACGCGCGCGTGCACGTGGTGGTGCGCACCGATCCGGCCCGCCCGCACAAACCCGACTTCGCCGCCATCGAACGGCGCATCGCCGCGGCCGCGCTCACCTGGGCCGACCGGCTGCGCGAGGTCGTGACCGGCGCGCGCGGCGAGGCCGCGGGGCTGGCGCTGCTGGCGCGCTACCGCCAGGCCTTCCCGATCGCCTACCAGGACGACGTCGCCCCCGAGGCCGTGCTCGCCGACCTCGCCGACCTCGAGGCGCTGCGCGCCGAGCCGCAGGCGCTGCGCCTGAAGCTGTATCGGCCCGCGGCGCAGAAGTCCGAGCGGGTGCACCTGAAGATCGTCAAGCGCGGCGAGCCGGTGCCGATCTCCGACATCCTGCCGATGCTGGAGAACTTCGGCCTGCGGGTGATTTCCGAGCGCCCTTACCAGCTCGCCTGGCCCGAGGGCGGCGCGGCCTGGATCCAGGACTTCGAGCTCGAGCATCGCGACCGCGCGGTGATCGACATCGCGCGGGTGGAAGAGCGCTTCCGCGAGGCGTTCCTCGCCGCCTGGAGCGGCGCCATCGAGAACGACGGCTTCAACCGCCTGGTGATCGGCGCGGATCTCGCCGCGCGGCAGATCGTGATGCTGCGCGCCTACTGCCGCTACCTGCTGCAGACCGGCGTGCCCTTCAGTCAGGTCTACATGGAGCGCACGCTCGCGGCCAACACCGGCATCGCCCGCAACCTGGTGCGGCTGTTCGAGACGCGCTTCAATCCGGCCGCCGCGCGCACCGCCGCCGGCAGCGCGCGCGCCGAGCGCTCCGCGGACGCTCTCGTCGGCCAGATCCGCGCCGCCCTCGACGCAGTGGCGAGCCTCGATGACGATCGTATCCTGCGCGCTTACCTCACCCTGGTGCGCGCCACGCTGCGTACCAACTTCTACCAGGCGGACGCCGCCGGCGCGCCCAGGAGCTACCTGTCGTTCAAGCTCGATCCGGCGCTGATCCCCGACCTGCCGCTGCCGAAGCCGAAGTTCGAGATCTTCGTCTACAGCCCGCGCGTCGAGGGCGTGCACCTGCGCATGGGGGACGTGGCGCGCGGCGGCATCCGCTGGTCCGACCGGCGCGAGGACTTCCGCACCGAGGTCCTCGGCCTGATGAAGGCGCAGAACGTCAAGAACACGGTGATCGTACCGGTGGGCGCCAAGGGCGGCTTCGTGCCCAAGCGCCTCGGCGGCTCGCGCGAGGAGATCCAGGCCGAGGTCGTGGCCTGCTATCAGACCTTCATCCGCGCCCTGCTCGATGTCACCGACAACATCGTCGGCGGCCGCATCGTGCCGCCGCGCGATGTCGTGCGGCGCGACGCCGACGATCCTTACCTGGTGGTCGCGGCCGACAAGGGCACCGCGACCTTCTCGGATATCGCCAACGCGATCTCCGCGGATTACGGCTTCTGGCTCGGCGATGCGTTCGCCTCCGGCGGCTCGGCCGGCTACGACCACAAGAAGATGGGGATCACGGCGCGCGGCGCCTGGGAGTGCGTCAAGCGCCACTTCCGCGAGCTGGGGCTGGACACGCAGAAAACCGACTTCACGGTCGCCGGCATCGGCGACATGTCGGGAGACGTGTTCGGCAACGGCATGCTGCTGTCGCGCCACATCCGCCTGCAGGCGGCCTTCGATCACCGCCACATCTTCCTCGACCCGGATCCGGACCCGGCGTCGTCCTTCGCCGAGCGGGCGCGCCTGTTCGCACTGCCGCGCTCGAGCTGGGACGACTACGACCGCAAGCGCCTCGCGCGCGGCGGCGGCGTGTTCCCGCGCACGCTCAAGTCGATTCCGCTGGCGGCGGAAGCGCGCGCGTTGCTCGGCATCGACTCCGCCGCCGCGGCCCCCAACGAGATCGTGCGCGCGATCCTGCGGCTGCCGGTCGACCTCTTGTGGAACGGCGGCATCGGCACGTACGTCAAGGCGAGCGACGAGACGCACGCCGAGGTCGGCGACCGCACCAATGACGGCGTGCGCGTCAACGGCAGGGACCTGCGCGCCCGGGTCGTCGGCGAGGGAGGCAACCTCGGCTTCTCGCAGCGCGGCCGCGTCGAGTACGGCCTCAAGGGCGGCCGCCTCAACACCGATTTCATCGACAACTCCGCCGGCGTCAATACCTCCGACGTCGAGGTCAACATCAAGATCCTGCTGAACCCGCTGGTGGCCGAAGGCAAGCTGACGCGCGGCGAGCGCAACCGCCTGCTGGTGCGCATGACGGCCGCGGTGGCGGAGCTGGTATTGCGCAACAATTACCTGCAGGGCCAGGCGATCAGCACCCTCGAGGTGCAATCGACGGCGCGCCTGCAGGAGTTCCAGCACCTGATCCGCTCGCTCGAGCGCTCCGGGGACCTGAACCGCGGCCTCGAGTACCTGCCGAGCGACGACGAGCTGCTCGAGCGGCGCAAGCGCGGCATCGGACTGTCGCGCCCGGAGCTGGCGATCCTGCTCGCCTACAGCAAGATCTGGCTCAACAACCATCTGCTCGCCAGCGACGTGCCGGAGGATCCCTACCTGTCGCACGAGCTCGAGCGCTACTTCCCGGCGCCGGTGCAGGAGCGTTTCCCGCGGGCCATCACGCGCCATCGCCTGCGCCGCGAGATCATCGCCACCGCTACCACCAACAGCCTGGTGAACCGCATGGGCCCGACCTTCGTGACGCGCGCCCAGGAGGATACCGGTGCGGAAGCGGCGCAGATCGCGCGTGCCTACACCGCCGCGCGCGAGATCTTCGCGATGCGCGAGGTGTGGGAGCAGATCGAGGCGCTCGACAACCGCGTCCCGGCGAAACTGCAATACGAGGCGGCGTTCCAGACCAGCCGCCTGCTGCGGCACGCGACCTACTGGCTGCTCGCCGCGCGGCGGCGCGGACTGCAGGTGGACGCGGCGGTGAAGGAATTCCGCGGCGGCGTGCAGGAGCTCGCCACGCGCAGCGCGGAGCTGCTCACCGGGGATGAGCTCGAGCGCTTCGGCGCGGCGCGCCGGCGCTACCTCGAGGCGGGCTTGCCGCCGCCGCTGGCCGCGCGCATCGCCAGCCTCGATGCGCTCAATGCCGCGCTCGACATCGTCGAGATCGCCGGCGCGCACCGCGTCAGCGTCACCGAGACGGCGCGCGTGTATTTCGAGGTGGGCACGCGCACCGGCGTCGACTGGCTGCGCACCCGCATCGAGAAGCTCGCCGTCGACGGACCGTGGCAGGCGATCGCGCGTACCGGGCTGCGCGACGGCGCACTGCGCGTGCACCGGCGGCTCACCGAGCGCGTGCTGACGCGGCGCGAGCGCGGCAACGCCAGCGCGCGCGTCGGGGCGTGGCTGGAGGCCTCGGGCAAGGAGCTCGCGCACTGGCAGCGTACGCTCACCGATATGCGCTCCGCCGGCGCCGCCGACTTCGCCACGCTCACGGTGGGCGTCGAGACCGTCCGCAAACTCGCTAATTAAAGGGCCGAAATCGCAGGAAGCGATTTCGGCGGACATCGGCTTCGTTGCCGCCGGCAAAAGGGCGCTGCGGACGCAGCGCGGCCTAACGGCCCTTTTGCCGGCTGCGTATGCGGGAGCATTCGGCATGGCGGGAAAACTGATACTGGTGCGTCACGGCCAGAGCGCCTGGAATCTGGCCAATCTCTTCACCGGCTGGACCGACGTCGACCTCACCGAGCAGGGACGGCTCGAGGCGGCACAGGCGGGGCGCGAGCTGCTGCGCGAGCGGCTCGAGGTCGGCATCGCATTCACCTCGGTGCTCAAGCGCGCCATCCGTACGCTGTGGATCATGCTCGATGAGATGGACCGCATGTGGGTGCCGGTCGAGCGCGCCTGGCGGCTGAACGAGCGCCACTACGGCGCGCTGCAGGGCCTCGACAAGGCGCAGACCGTCGCGCAGCACGGCGAGGCGCAGGTGAAGATCTGGCGGCGCAGCTACGACGTGCCGCCGCCGCCGCTCGCGGCCGACGACGAGCGCCACCCGCGCTTCGACGCGCGCTACGCCGGCGTCGCGCCGCAGGACCTGCCGGCGACCGAGTCGCTCAAGGACACGCTGGCGCGGGTACTGCCGTGCTGGCACGCGCGCATTGCGCCGGAGCTGCGCCGCGGCCACAACGTGCTGGTGGTGGCGCACGGCAACAGCCTGCGCGCCATGGTGAAGATGCTCGACGAGGTGAGTGAGCGCGAAATCGTCGAGCTCAACATCCCCACCGGCGTGCCGCTGCTCTACGAGCTCGACGCCTCCCTCAAGCCGCTCGCGAGCCGCTACCTCGGCGATCCGGCCGCGATCGCCGCGGCCGCGGACGCGGTGCGGCGCCAGACCGAGAAGCGCTGACGGCGCGCGGCGCCTACGCCGCCCAGCCGTCGTAACGACCCTGGAACTCCGCCGCCAGCGCCGTCATGCGAGCGCTCAGGGCCTGCATGTCCGGCAGGATGAGCCGCATGGTCTTGGTGGCGTGCAGACTCAGCGGGAACTGCCCCTGCTCCTGCATCGGCTTGATGTCGACGCTGAACTCGGGCTCGAGCCGTGCGCGCACGCGCTGGCAGGCGGCCTCATCCGGCAGGGCGAGGAAGAAGTCCACCGGGTAGTCGTTGAATGGCACATAGCCGCGCGCGCGCAGCCGGTCGATGAGCTGCGCGTCCCAGCTGGCGACGCGGTTGCGCGCCGCGGCGCGCAGCTTGAAATACACGCGCGCCGCGATCAGCACCAGCGCCACCGCCAGCGCCACGGCGAAGGTGGTCATGTGGCACCGCCGGGAAAGTGCGGCGCGCGCTTCTCGAGGAACGCGCCGATCCCTTCGGTCGCATCGGGGCCGCCCGCCTGTGCGGCGATGGCCTCGCTCTCGAGCACCATCTGCGACTCGAGGCCCCCGAGGGAGTGCGCGATCAGGCGCTTGGTGACACCGAAGGCGCTCGCGGGCCCGCGTGCCAGTCGCCCGGCGAGCTCGAGCGCGCGATCGAGCAGCCCGGCGTCGTCGACCACCTCGTTGACCAGCCCCCAGGCGAGCGCCTCGGCCGCGCCGAGCACGCGGTTGAGCAGCAGCAGCTCCATCGCGCGCTTGTGCCCGACCGCGCGCGGCAGCAGGAAGGTCGTGCCGGCATCGGGCGTCAGCCCGACGCTGGTGTAGGCGAGGTTGAACTTCGAGCTGCGCGCGCACAGCGCCAGATCCGCCATGGCCGCGAGCCCCACGCCGGCGCCGGCGGCGGTACCGTTGACCGCGGCGATGACCGGCGCGTTCATGCGCACGAAGTGCGAGATCGCGGCGTGCAGGTAGGTGGTGAGCTCGCGGATGTGACCGTCGAGCGACAGCTCGCGCGGCGGCATCGCCCGCAGGTCGCCGCCGAAGGAGAAATGCCGCCCGGCGCCGGTGAGCACCACCGCGCGTACGGCGTCGTTGCGCGCGCAGGCCATCGCCGCCGCCAGCAGGTCCATCGCCATCTGCAGGTTGAGCGTGTTGGATTGCTCGGGACGGTTGAGAGTCACCAGCGCCACGGCGCCGTGAGTCTCCACCTGTACGCTCGGGGCGGACATCGCCGCGCTACTCGTCCGGCGCGATGGTGACGCGCAGCCCGGCGAGCGCCGGCGTGAGCTCGAGCTGGCAGGAGAGGCGCGAGTTCTCCCGGTAATGGGAGAGCTCGCCGAGCAGTTCGCGCTCATCCGACATCATCGGCGGCAGCTTCCCCTGCCACTCGGGATCCACGTACACGTGGCAGGTCGCGCACGAGCACATGCCGCCGCAGATGGCCGCAACGCCGTAGTCGAGCTCGCGCAGCGTCTCCATCACCTTCAGTCCCGTCCGGGCCTCGACCTCGTGCTCCAGCCCATCGCGATCCACGACCCGCAGCAGCGCCATGCAACTCCCCCGCAGTATGCGGCCGGTAGTGTGCCGGTTCGCCTCCCGCGCCGCCAGAGCCGCCGCGCGGCGCGCGCCGCTTCAGGCGGGGGGCAGCGGCCCGATCACCTTCATCACGAACACGCCCCGCTCGCGGGCCGCGGCCATGCTGGTGAAGCTCGCGCCCAGGGCGGCCCGCAGCGCCTGCATGACTTCCTCGAAGCTGCCGAACACCTGCGTGCTGAGGCTGTTGGTGACGATCTTGAGCCCGGTGTGGCCGGCCAGGCGCTCGAGGAACTCGTGCACGGCCGGAGCGTAGTCGGCCTTGAGCGGGTACAGACTGATTTCGACGCCGATGTCCATGCGAGCCCTCCCGCGGGGGGTGGCAGTATTGCATGGCCACCCCCCCTGATGCCCCTGCCCGAGCGTCAGCCACTCGCCATCCGATAGGTCTAGAATTGAGCCGTTCGCAGCGAGCGGATGGGAACGATGACGCGCACGATCGAGATTCACCAGGTGGATGCCTTCACCCGCGAGCCGTTCACCGGCAATCCGACCGGCGTGGTGCTGAATGCGGACGCCCTGAGCGATGCGCAGATGCTGGCGGTCGCGCGCGAGCTCAACAACGCCGAGACCGCCTTCATGCTCGCACCCGACGGCGCCGATCACAGCGTGCGCGCGCGTTTCTTCACCCCGCGCACCGAGGTGGGTTTCGTCGGGCACGCGACCGTCGCGGCGCAGTACGTGCTGTCGCGTTCCCCCGAAGCCCCGCGCCGGCAGCGCCAGAAGTCCAAGGCCGGCATCGTCGACGTCGAGGTGCACGGCACCGGCCCCGATCGCACCATCGCGATCCGCCGCAGCCCGCCGCCCATCGGACGCGAGCTGAATGACCGCGAGCGCCTCGCGGTGCTCGATGCGCTCGCGCTCGCCTCCGAGAGTCTCGACACGCGGATCGCGCCGCGCATCGCCGGGGCGGGCGGCGCACGGCTGCTGATCGGCGTCCGCGGCGCCGAGCCGCTGCGGCACCTGAAACCCGACCTCGCGCGGCTGACCACGCTCTCCGCGCAGCTCGGCGCCGCCGGCTACTTCGTGTTCAGCTTCGCCTCCGCGGGCACCGAGCACCAGGTCGAGTCGCGCATGTTCTGCCCGGCACTCGGCATCTCCGAGGACCCGGTGAGCGGCAACGCACACGGTTTGCTCGGCGCCTATCTCGCGCAGCTCGGGCTCATCAGGCCCGTGGGCGAGCGGGCGCGCTTTTCCGGGATCCAGGGCCACTACCTGCATCGTCCCGGACGCGTCGAAGTCGAGCTCGAGTTCCGCGACGGACAGCTCGCGGGCGTATGGATCCGCGGCCAGGCGGTCGGGATCTTCGAGACGCGCATGACGCTCTAGCCGCGCGCATGCCGCAATTCACCGCGGTGCTCAAGCTCGCCGAGCTGCCCTCCGGCAGCATGCGGGCGGTCATGCTCGCGGGACGCGAGCTGCTGCTGTGTCACACGCGCGAGGGATTGTTCGCGCTCGACAACATCTGCACCCACGCGCACGCGCGGCTCTGCGAAGGGCGGCTGCGCGCCACGCGGCTGGTGTGCCCGCTGCACGGCGCGTCCTTCGACATCCGCGACGGCCGCGTGCTGGGTCCTCCGGCCGAGGTGCCGCTGCCGACCCACGCGGTGCGCGTGGTCGGCGAGAGCGTCGAGGTCGCCGTCGCCGCGCCCTGAGCGGCGCGGCCTCAGGACCCGTCCGCGGCGCGCGCGCGCCGCACCAGCCACGCCGCCGGCAGCGCCGCGCAGGCGCCGGCGAGGAACGGCGCCGCGGGACCGAGCAGCGCGTAGATCGCCCCCGAGGTCAACGGTCCGAGTACGCGCGCCAGGCTCGCGCTCGCGACGTACGTGCCCATCACCGCGCCGCGCTCGTGCCCGCGCGCCTGGCGCGAGGCGAGCGCCGAGGCGCTCGGGTTGTAGGCACCGAGCCCGAGCCCGCACAGCACCAGGCCCACCGCGGCAGCCGCGAGCGACGGCGCCAGCGCGAGCTGCGTCAGCCCCGCGACGTACACCAGCGCGCCGGCGGCCGCGAGCCGCGCCTCGCCGAAGCGCGGCGCCAGCACGCGCACCAGCCCGCCCTGCATGAGCAGCGCCGGCAGCGCCACCGTGAACAGCAGCATCCCGACCGCGCGCGGGCCCAGGCCGTAACGGTGCAGCGCCCAGATCGCAAAGATCGACTCGAGGATCGACTGCGCGTAGGTGACGAGCAGCGTCGCGCCGGCGACGAACGCCAGCGGCAGCCGCTCGCGCAGCAGCTGCAGCGACCGGCGCCGCGGCTCCTCGGAATGCGCGTGCCGCTGCCCGCCCGTATGACTCTCCGGCAACACGAAGCGCACCAGCGCGATCGCCGCGAGGCTGAGCGCGGCCGAGACCAGCGCCGCCGCGGTGAAGTTGGCGGTGTGCGCATCGGCACCGGCCACGAGGCCGCCGAGCGGCGGTCCGAGCGTGAAGCCGATGCCGATCGCCGCGCCCACCAGGCCCATGGAGGCCGCGCGCTCCTGCGGCGCGCTCACGTCCGAGGCGTAGGCGAACGCCGCGGCGATGTTGCCCGCCATCAGTCCGGCCAGCATGCGCGAGGCGAGCAGCCACCACAGATTGCGTGCGCCGCCGAGGATCACGTACGACAGGCAGGCACCGGCGAGGCTGCTCATGAGTATCGGCCGCCGTCCATAGCGGTCGCTCAGGCGTCCCCACCAGGGCGCGGCCAGCAGCTGGCACAGCGAGTAGCTGCCGAGGATCGGCGTGATCAGCGCCGGGGAGGCGCCGAAGCGATCGGCCATGTAGGGCACGAGCGGGATGACGATGCCGAACCCGAGCGTGTCGACGACCGAGAACAGGAACAGCGCCCCGAGTTTGCGGTTCAAAGCGCGCGGCCCCGGCTCTGGCTAGTGTCCGGGGACAATGGCGGAGATGTCGCCCGGGCGGGCCGCGGGCGGCACGAAGTCGCGCACACCGCTCACGACCAGGTTCGGGATGCGCGCGTCGTCGAAGCCGGCCGGCCGCCGCCCCCGCGCGGTACAGAGGATCGCGAGCTGCAACGAGGGAACGAGCCACAGGCGGTGGCCGCCGTCGTTGTTGACGGCGAAGGTATCGGGCGCCATGTAGGGCTCGCGGGCCCCGGCGGCCGCCGCGCTCAGATACACGTAGGAACCGAAGTCGCGATCGGCGGGCGTCGGCGCACGCAGCGCCTTGACCCAGTCCGGACGGATGACCTCGGAGCCACGGTAGTTGCCGTCCGCCACCATGAGCTCGGCCACGCGCATCCAGTCGCCCTGGCGCGCCAGCAGGCAGCAGTCGGCGTGGGCGGCGCCGCCCGGCCGGTCAAGGTACAGCCAGGCATCCGAGGCGCCGAGACGGCGCCAGAGCGCCTGCGACAGGTAGGCCGCATAGCGCTCGCCCGTGGCGCGCTCGAGCGCCAGCGCCAGCAGCTGCGGGTCGGACGCTTGCACCACGCGCCTCTCGCCCGGAACGCCCGCGAGCGGCTGCGCCAGCAGCGCCGCCGTGATATCGGTGCCGTAGAGCGCACGCGCCGCCCCGCTCCAGGGCGCGCGGCCAGCCGACACCGGCGCGAGGCCGCTCGAGAACTGCAGCAGATTGCGGATGGTGATCGCCCCGCGCGGGTCCTGGCGCAGCTCGCGCACGAGGTAGCTGAGCGGCTCGTCGGGCCAGCCGATCTTGCGGTGTGCGATGGCGCTGCCGGTGGCGAGCGCGGCCAGCACGCGCGTGAGGGCTTGCGAGTCGATGAGCGTGTCGAACCCGGAGCCCTGCCAGTAGCGCTCGAAGACGATGTGATCGTGGCGCGCGACGATGAGCGCGAGCGAGCCCTCGCCGCCCGCGTAAGCCGCCGCCGCCTCGAGCTGATGGGCGTCGATCGACTCGAGCTGCGGCGTCACGCGCGGCGCCGGCGCCTGATAGTCGCCCGCCAGGAGCTCGCGCGGCTGATACCAGGCGGGCAGCGCCGCCCCGCGCCCGGCCTGCGCGGCCAGGTAGCGTTCCCAGAAGAGCGGCGCGTCGAGGAAGGCCGCGAGCGCCGCGAGCAAGAGCGCGCCGGCGAGCGACAGCAGCGCGACCGTCGCGCGGCTCATGCGGCGCGCGCCTGCCGCAGCGGTCCGCAGTAGCGGGCGCGGCCGCCGGCGAGCTCGAGCTCATGCGTCGCGCAGCCCGGCCAGTCGCCCGGCCGGTGGGTGGTGACCACCACCGCCGTGCCGTTGGCGGCGAGAGCGCTGACGCGCTCCATGAGCGCGCGGCGCGTCGGCGCATCCACTCCCGCGAACGGCTCATCGAGCAGCAGCAGGCGCGGCGCGCGCACCAGGGCGCGCGCGAACAGCACGCGGCGCGACTGGCCGTAGGAGAGCTCGGCGAGCGGCCGGCGCGCGAGCCGCGTCAGCCCGAGCAGCGCGAGCGCGCGGCGCGCGGCGGCGCGGTCGGCGGCGCTCGGCGCATCGTTCAGACCGACGCTCGCATGCCGTCCCGACTGCACCACCTCGCTCACGGTGAGCTCGCGCGGATGCTCGGCCTGCAGGTGCGGCGCGACGAGGCCCACGCGCCTCTTGAAGCGCTCGAGCGGCACGCCGGCGGCGATCCCGGCGCGCTCGATGCGCCCGCCGACCGCCACGCCGTGGTCGCCATAGAGCGTGCGGATGAGCGTCGTCTTGCCCGAGCCGTTGCGGCCGTGCACGACCCAGCACTCGCCGCCGCGCACCGCGAGCGAGATGTCGCGCAACGCCGGGCTGCCGTCGAGATAGACACGCGCGCCGCTCAGGCGCACCAGCTCGCGCCCCGGTCGGCGCCGCGCGGCGCGCGCGGCGGCCGCGGCCGGTCTGCGGGGGTGCACGTCGAGGTACTTCGCGAGCGGCGCGCGGCCGAGCGTCCCCCGGTAGACGATGCGCCCGCGCTCGAGCAGCAGCGCGCGGTTGGCGCCGCGCGGCACATCCTCGAGGCGGTGGGTGGCGAGCACCCAGGGCAGGCGGCGCGTGCGGCGCGCCAGCCAGCCGAGCACGCGCGTGCGATTGACGGCATCGAGCCCGTTCAGCACCTCATCGAGCAGCAGCAGCCGCGGCCGCGAGGCGAGCGCGCGCGCGATCAGCGCCACGCGCCGCTCGCCGTAGGAGAGCGACAGGAACGGCCGGGAGGCGAGGTGCGCGACGCCGAGCGAGCGCAGCGCGCGCCGCACGCCGCGCCGCTCGGCGGCGGTGAGCGCCGCGAGCGGAATGTCGGTGCGGTGTACGCCGCTGCCGACGATGCGCTCCACGCTCATGTTCCAGCCGTAGCGCTGGTACTTGTCCTGGCGTTCCGCGCCGACGTAGGCGATATCCTCCAGCACCTCGCGCGGCGCCGTCCACAGCTGCCGGCCGCGCGCGTAGAGCCGCACCGGACGGCGGGCGGGCTCGGGCCACACGGCACCCGCGAGCAGCTTCAGCAGTTGGGTCTTGCCGGCGCCGTTGCCGCCGGCCAGCAGCCAATGCTCGCCGGCGCGGATCCGCAGCGTGAGGTCGCGCAGCACGCGGCGCCCGCTACGGCGCAGGTTGGCATGGCGCAGGCGCACCTCGAGATAGCGGGCAGCGGCGCGGGTCATCGGCGGCATTGGAGCATAGTTAGTTGGCGCGGGGGAATGGAGTATTCTGCGCGGGCGCCGGGAGGGCGCGCATCTTGCCGGGGGTTTGTGCATGCGATGGCGACTGCTCGCGCCGCGCTATTGGCCGACGTGGGCGGGAATCTTCCTGCTGCGGCTGCTGGCCCTGCTGCCGTATGCGGCGATGATCGCCATCGGGGTCGCGCTCGGACGGTTGCTGCGCCTCGTCGCGGGGCGTTTCGTGCGCACCGCGCGCCGTAATCTCGAGCTGTGTTTCCCGGAGCTCGACGCCGCGGCGCGCGAACGGCTCCTCGGCCGCCACTTCGAGAGCTTAGGCATCGCGCTGCTCGAGGTGCCGCTCGCCTGGTGGAGCCCGCCCGCACGCATCGCGCGCCTCGCCCGGGTCGAGGGCCGCGAGCACCTCGAGGCCGCGGCCGCCCGCGGGCATGGCGTGCTGCTGCTCACCGCGCATTTCACCACCATGGAGATGGCCGGGCGCGTGCTCGCCTCGGTGGCGCCGGTGGGCTTTCTCTACCGGCCCACCAGCAACGCGGTACTCGCTTACGCGCTGGCGCGGTTTCGCACGGCGCACGGCGGTCATCCGATCCCGCGCGACGACATCCGCGCCTTCATCGGCGCGCTGCGTGCGGGCGAGTGCGTGTGGTACGCACCCGACCAGAGCTACCGCAAGAAGGGCGCGCAGATGGTGCGGCTGTTCGGCATCCCGGCGGCCACCAACACGCTCACGTCGCGCCTGGCGCGCATGACCGGAGCGCCGGTGCTGCCGTATTTCCTCGAGCGCCTGCCCGGAACGCAGGGCTACCGTGCCGTGATCCACCCGCCGCTCGCGAACTTCCCGAGCGAGGACCCGGTGGCGGATACCGAGCGCTTCAATTCCCTGATCGAGACGCAGGTGCGCCGCGTGCCCGAGCAATATCTGTGGATCCACCGCCGCTTCAAGGGACTGAGTGCCGACTACCCGGACTACTACGCCCGCGAGGCGCCGCGGCGCGCGTGAACGAGCTCACGAGCGGCCGCTTCGATCTGCTGGTGGTCGGCGGCGGAATCAACGGCACCGGCATCGCACGCGATGCGGCGGGGCGCGGCCTGCGCGTGCTGCTCGCCGAGCAGGACGACCTGGCATCGCACACCTCCTCCGCGAGCACCAAGCTGATCCACGGCGGACTGCGCTACCTCGAGGAGTTCCATTTCGCCCTGGTGCGCAAGGCGCTCATCGAGCGCGAGGTGCTGCTGCGCTCGGCGCCGCACATCATGCGGCCGCTGCATTTCATCATGCCGCACGCGCCGCACCTGCGCCCGGCGTGGATGATCCGCGCGGGACTCTTCCTCTACGATCACCTGGCGCACCGCGAGCACCTGGCCGCCTCCGGCACGGTCAATCTGCGCACGCACATCGCCGGCACCCCGCTCAAGAGCGGCTACCGCCGCGGCTTCGTGTACTCCGACGGCTGGACCGACGATGCGCGCCTGGTGGCGCTCAACGCGCTCGATGCGCGCGAGCGCGGGGCGCTGATCCTGACCCGCACGCGCTGCGAGCGCCTCGTGGCCGAGGGTGGCGCGTGGCGCGCGACGCTCGCCGGCCCCGGCGGCCGCGGCAGCGTGACGGCGCGCGTCGCGGTGAATGCCAGCGGCCCGTGGGTGGAGCAATTCGTCGGCGGCGCCACCCCG
This sequence comes from Steroidobacteraceae bacterium, assembly GCA_035523985.1. Taxonomy (GTDB): domain Bacteria; phylum Pseudomonadota; class Gammaproteobacteria; order Steroidobacterales; family Steroidobacteraceae; genus 13-2-20CM-66-19. The sequence goes on from DATKPR010000140.1 coordinate 15,520, forward strand.
GTGCACACCGCGCACCGGGTGCGCCTCGTCAAGGGCAGCCACATCGTCGTGCCGCGGCTGTTCGAGCATCGCTTCGCCTACATCTTCCAGAACGAGGACCGGCGCATCGTGTTCGCGATTCCCTACGAGCACGACTTCACGCTCATCGGCACGACCGACGTCGACTACCGCGGCGACCCGGCGGCGGTACACATCGACGCGGCGGAGACCGATTACCTGTGCGCGCTCGCCAACCGCTATTTTCTGCGCCAGATCACGCCCGCGGACGTGCGCTGGAGCTATGCGGGCGTGCGGCCGCTGCTGCAGGACGAGTCGCGCGACCCGATGAGCGTCACGCGCGACTACGCGCTCGAGCTCGACAGCGAGCCCGCGCCGCTGCTGTCGGTATTCGGCGGCAAGATCACCACCTACCGCCGTCTCGCCGAGGACGCCGTGAATCAGCTCGCGCCGCTGCTCGGCACGGCCGCCGCGCCCTGGACCGGGACCGCGCGGCTGCCCGGCGGCGATCTGCCGGATGGCAGCTTCGCGGTGTTCGCGCGCACCGTCGAGCGGCGCTACCCCTGGCTCCCGCAGCGGCTGCAGCTGCGCTACGCGCGCGCCTACGGATCGCGCATGGCGCGGCTGCTCGGCTCCGCCGCGGCGCTCGGCGACCTGGGGGCGGAGATTCTCCCCGGTCTCTACGAGCGCGAGGCCGAGTACCTGTGCCGCGAGGAGTTCGCACGCACCGCCGAGGACATCCTCTGGCGGCGCACCAAGCTCGGGCTGCACCTCCTCGGCACGAGCGCCGCGCCCCTGGAGCGCTGGCTGGCCGCAAACGGGCCGGCGCCGGATACGCCGCCCGCGGGCCCGTCGGCGCCCGTGTGATCAGCGTCGCGGTTTTAGGCTCCGGCACGGCGGTGGCCGCGGGGCCCCGTGCTAGCGTGGCGCCGGAGTATCCGCCCCGTGCTTACACCCTCCGATTCAGTGCTGGCCGCCATCATCGCCGGGACCGCGACGCTGTCGGCGTCGTTCCTGCAGTTGCGCTCGGCCGCGCTGCGCGAGGCACGCCAGTCCGGGTCGCGGCGCAAGAGCCGCCTGCAGCGCCTGGTGTTCATCGCGATCATCGGCGGCTCGGCGGTGTCGGGCTTCGCCGTCTCGCAGTGGCTCACCGCGGGCGAGCGCGCCGCCCAGGGGGCGCTGGCCAGGGAGCTGCAGGCACGCATCGCCGAGGTCAGCAACACGGCCGGTGAGCTCGAGGCCACGCGCGCCGCCGAGCGTTCCGAGATCGAGGGCGGGGTGCTGCGCCGCATCGGCAGCGACGGTATCGCCGTGGCCGCCACGGTCCCCGCCTGCCGCAGCGCCGCCGCCGCATCGCCCGCCGCCGCTGCGCCCGCCGTGGCCGCGCCCGCCGCATCCCCCGCCGCCGCGGCGGCAACGGCCCACGTCTGCAGTGAGGCCGAAGCAGTCCCGGTGACGCTGTGTGCCACCATTCCCGCCAGCGCCACCGTTACCGAGGTCGCCCTCTTCAGCCGGCCCGCCGACGCCGACACTCCCTGGAGCGCGAGCCGCTTCCTGCCCGGACAGGAGTCGGGGGATGCGCGCTTTGCCGAGAAGTATTCCGAGACCGCCGCGGAATCGGGCACCCGCCAGGTGTGCCAGGCCTTCGCGCACTGGTCCGCCGACCACGCGCGCGTGGTGCGGATGCTGGTGCGCTACTCTCTCTGAGCCGACCTTCCGCATAATTGGCCCCTGTCGGAGGCGGCAGGCCTGTCGGGGGAATCTTTGCTTTCATCGTCGTCCCAGGCGGCGCGCCGCGCGCCGCTCATCGCCCTGCTGCTGCTCGCGCCGCTGTGGCTCACCGGCATGTTCGGCCGCGGTCTGTGGACCCCGGACGAGCCGCGCGAGGCCGACATGGCCTGGCGCATGAGCGTGCAGACGGACCGGGCGCTGCCGCAGCTCGCCGGTACCCCCTTCCTCGAGAAGCCGCCGCTCTCGTACTGGATGGCGGGTGGCGCGATCGCGGCACTCGGCGACACGGCGGGCGCGGCACGCGCCCCGAACTTCCTGTATGCGATGGTCGTAGCGCTCGCAATCGCCGCACTCGCCCTGGCCATGGAGCTCGCCGCGGCACCCGCGCTGATCGCCACCCTGGTGGCGGCGAGCGCGCTCACCGCCTGGCGCGTGAGCATCTGGCTCGCTCCCGACGCCTGCCTGCTCGCGGGCTGCGCGCTCGCGCTGCTCGGCACCTGGCTCGGGCTGCAGGCACCGCGCGGCCTGCCCAAGGCCGCGGGCTACGCGCTCGCCCACCTCGGCGCCGCCATCGGCTTCATGGCGAAAAGCGCCCCCGGATGGCTGGTGCCCGGGCTCGCGCTGCTCGTGCTCATCCTCTGGGAGCGCCGCTTCAGCGAGCTGCGCCGCTGGGAGCTGTATGCGGGGCTCGCACTGCAGGCGCTCATCATCGGTCCGTGGCTGCTGGCGGTCGCGCACAGTGCCCACGGCGCCGAGGCGCTCAGGACGCTCTTCTGGAACAACCTCGTCGGCCGCTTCACGCAGGTCGCCGCTCCCGCCTCGCTCGACTACACCACCGGGCATCGCAACACGCCGGGGAAATACCTCTTCGGCCTGCCGCTGTACCTGCTGCCCTGGACGCTGCTGGTGCTGGCGGCCCTGGTGCGCGCCTGGCGGCGGTTGGGCGCGGACGGCGCGCGCGGTACCGCCTGGCGTTTCGCGCTCGCTTCCAGTGTGCCGTTCCTGGCGCTGCTCTCGGTCGCGGCGACGGCGCGCGACATCTATGCGGCCCCGGCACTCCTGGGCTGCGGACTGCTCGCGGGACTGTGGGTGGACGAGGCGGGGCGCGAGCCCTCGCGCCTCGATCGCATGGCGACGCTCGGCACCATCGTATTGGTCGCAGCCATGGCGCTCGGCTGCGCGCTCGCGCTCGGCGTGCTGGCGGCGGCCGGTGCCGGCGCGCTGTTGCCCTGCCTGGCCGCCGCGCTCGGCGTGAGCGCGCTCGCCGCGGGCGCGCTCGGCTGCGCCACGCGCGCCCTGCGTCACGGCGATCTGCCGCGCAGCCTCCTGTGGTCGTACGCGGCTTACGCCGCCGCGATCTGCCTCGCCGCCCGCCTCGTCCTGCCGGTCGTCGATCGCTGGCAGGATCTGCCCGCGCTCGCCGTGCGCATACACACCGACACCCGGCGCGAGCCGCTCGCGCTCCTCGATCCGGACGAGACGACGATCGCCATGCTCGATCACGACGGCGCCCGCTTCACCGTACTCACGAGCGGCGCGGCCGCGCCGCCCGCCACGGTCCGCGCCTGGTTCGCCGCCCAGGGTCCCGCGGCACGCGTGCTGGTACTGCTGCCCGGCCATGCCGGCGGCCCGGTCACGGCGTTCCTCGCGCGCCTGCTCCCACACCCCGCCGCCCCGGGGGACGGGGTCGCGGGCTCGCTGGTCGCCGCGCACGCCGCCAGCCTCGCGCTGCGCTACGAGTTGCCCCAGGGACGGCGCTATGCGCTACTCGCGCCACCGGCACCGCACTGAGGGCAAGTCCGCATGTCGCAGCACACCGATCTCGCACGCAGTCTGCAGAACCGCCACATCCAGCTCATCGCCTTCGGGGGCACCATCGGCGTGGGACTCTTCCTCGGATCCGCCAGGGCGATCAGCCGCGCGGGTCCGGGACTGCTGCTGGCGTACGCGGTGGGCGGAGTCGCGATCTTCTTCATCATGCGCGCGCTCGGGGAGCTGCTCACCTATCGCCCGGTCGCCGGCTCCTTCGCGACCTACGCGGATGAGTTCTGCGGACCCTTCCCGGGCTTCGTGACCGGGTGGTCCTACTGGTTCGCGTGGGTGGCGACGGTCATGGCGGAGATCACCGCGATCGGCGTTTATGTGCGCTTCTGGCTCCCCGAGGTGCCGCAATGGCTGCCACCGCTGATCGCACTCGGCGTGCTCTACGGCACGAACCTGCTGGCGGTGCGCGTGTTCGGCGAGCTCGAGTTCTGGTTCGCGCTCATCAAGGTCGTGACGATCGTCGGACTGATCCTCGCCGGTCTCGGCGTCATCTTCTTCCACGTCGGCACGCTCGGCGCCACCGCGGGCTTCGCCAATCTCTGGTCGCACGGCGGCTTCCTGCCGGGCGGCCTGCTGCCGGTGCTGCTCACGCTGCAGATCGTCATGTTCGCCTACGAGGGCGTCGAGCTGATCGGCGTCACCGCGGGCGAGTCGGCCAACCCCGCGGTGGTGTTGCCCAAGGCCACCAACGGCATCATCGTGCGCATCCTGATTTTCTATCTCGGCGCGCTCACCATCATCATGTCGCTGGTGCCGTGGACCGCGCTCGACCCGAAGATGAGTCCCTTCGTCTTCGTGTTCGGCCAGCTCGGCCTGCCCGGTGCCGCCACCATCATCAACCTGGTGGTGATCACCGCCGCCGCGTCCTCCTGCAACAGCGGCCTCTTCAGCACCGGGCGCATGCTGTGGACGCTCGGCCAGCGCGGCCAGGCACCGCGGGTATTCGCCAGGCTCAACCGCGGCAAGGTACCCGCGGCGGGCATCCACGCCTCCGCCGTGGTCATGCTGATCGGCGTGCTGCTCAACTACCTCGTGCCCGAGCGCGTGTTCACCATGGTGACCAGCATCGCGCTCATCGGCACGCTCTGGACCTGGGGAATCATCCTGGTGGCGCACGCCCGCTACCGGCGCGCGGTGGCCGCCGGGCGCGCCGCCGCGGCACCGTTTCGCATGCCGGGCGCGCCGCTGGCGAACTACCTGGTGCTCGCGTTCCTGGTGCTGGTCACGGTGATGTTGTGGCGCGACCCGGACGCGCGCGTCGCGCTCTACGTCGCGCCGCTATGGTTCGGGCTGCTCGCGCTCGGCTACTACGGCACGCGTGCGCCGCGCGCCCCCTGAGGACCGCCGTTACAGCAGCCGCTCGCCGCCACCGATCAGGCCGCCGCCGTCGATAACGATGGTCTGGCCGGTGATGAAGCTGCCGGCGCGCGCCGCCAGCATCACGGCGACGCCGGCACAGTCGTCGGGCTCGCCGAGCCGCTTCAGCGGATAGGCGCGCGCCAGCGCCTGCGCGCGCGCCGCGTCCGCCCACAGGGCCTTCGAGAACTGCGTACGGATCACGCCGGGCGCGATGCAGTTGACACGGATGTTATGCGCGCCCCACTCGACGGCGAGGTTGCGCGCCAGCTGCATGTCGGCCGCCTTGGAGATGCCGTAGCCGCCGAGCAGGGCGCTGCCCATGAAGCCGCTCACCGAGGAGACGATGATCACCACCCCGTCCTTGCGCTCGGCCATCGCCGGCAGCGTCATGCCGCACAGCCACATGTTGCTGTAGAGGTTGGTGCGGATCAGCTTGTCGAAGGCCTCGTCCGACATCGTGGCCGAGGGCCCGAAGTGCGGATTGGTGGCGGCGTTGCACACCACGATGTCGATGCGGCCGAAGGCGCGCACGCTCGCATCCACCAGACCCCTGAGCTCGTCCTTGTGGCCGACGTGACAGGCGTGCGCGAGCGCGACGCCGCCGGCCGCCCTGATCTCGGCGGCCACCGCCTCGCAGCTGTCCTGCTTGCGGCTCGAGATCACGACTTTGGCGCCCTGCTCGGCCATCCGCACGGCGATCGCCTTGCCGATGCCGCGGCTCGAGCCGGTAATGAGAGCTACCTTGTCTGACAGGTCGAATAGGGACATGGGGGCGCTCCGCGACTGCGTGCCGCGCATTTTGCCCCGCGCGGCGAGCCGAAGGGAACCGTCGTTGGCCGGCTCGGGGGGTGAGACAGTAGAATCACGAGCATGCGCCTCGTCACTCTGGTGGCAGCAGTTGCATTCGCGGTGGGCTGTGCGAGCACCCCTGCGCCCCCGAGATCTCCGGAGCGGCACGCGGCTAACATCGCGGCGGCGGAGACGGCCGGCTACAAAGTCATCCACTATGGCGATCGCGCGGTCTTCTGCCCCAGCACGCCTCCGACCGGCACGCACATCGGGTCGATGTGCCTCAGTGAGAGCGAGTGGGAGGCACAGCTGAGACTGCCGCAGGCCCCAAGTCCCTCCGTGCACGTCACCAACACTCCACCGGGCCCGGGCTCCGGATCGGGACACTGAACGGCGCGCTCTGCGGCTAGATCGGCGCCTCCAGCGACCTGGCGAGCGGCGTGAAGAGCTTCGGGCCCGCCTCCGTCATGTACCAGCAGTCCTCCAGACGGATGCCGAACTCCCCGGGAATGTAGAGGCCGGGCTCGTCGGAGAAGCACATGCCGGCCTCGAGCGGTGTGGTGTCGTTGCGCACCAGGTAAGGCGCCTCGTGCACCTCCATGCCGATGCCGTGGCCGGTGCGGTGCGAGAGGCCCGGCAGCCCGTAGTCGCGGCTCCAGCCCCGCTGCTCGTAGTAGGTGCGCACGGCGCGATCGATGCTGCCGACCGGGACGCCGGGCTTCGCCGTCTCCTGCGCGATCTCCTGGCCGCGCTTCACCGTGTTCCACAGATCGCGCTGGCGGGCGGAGGCGCTGCCGTATACCCAGCTGCGCGAGATGTCGGACTGGTAGCCGTGCACGCTGCAGCCGGTGTCGATGAGGATGACCGAGCCCTCGCGCACCTGCTGCGGCTTGATCGAGCCATGCGGGAAGGCGCTCGCCTCGTTGAGCAGGACGAGCGTGAATTCGTGCGAGCCGCCGAGCGCCGCCGTCGCGGCGGCCATCATCTGGTAGATGTCGCCGGCCTGCATGCCTGCGCCGACGCGGCCGTGCGTGTAGCGCAGCGCCGCGAGCGTCACGTTGTTGGCCGCCTGCATGAGGGCGATCTCGTGCGCCGACTTGTGCATGCGGCACTCGCGGATGAGATCGTCTCCGGGGACTATGCGCGGCGGGCTGCTCGCCGCCTTCACGGTGCGCTCGACGATGAAGAGCCGCGTCGTCGGCTCGACGGCGAGCGCATCCCCATGCGCACGCTCGCGCAGCGCCCCGGCGAGCAGCGCGAACGGACTCTCGTCCTCCTTCCACGGCCGCACGTCCGCGGGCACCTTGAGCGTCTCGCGGACCGAGGGTTCCTCGAAATAGGGAGTGACCACGACCACGCCGCCGCTGGCCGGGATCAGTGCCGCCGTGGTCCGCTCGCTGCGATGCCAGCGCACACCCGTGAAGTACTCGAGCGAGGCTCCCGCCTCGACGAGGAACGCCGCGATCTTCTTCTGCTGCATCAGGCCCTGCACCCGCGCGAGACGCACGCCGTGCTCCCCGGCACTGATGGGCTGCGCATCGCGGGTCATCGGGCTCAGATCGGCGAGGCCGGTGGCCGCCGCCCGCACCGGCTCAACCGCCGCGAGCGCGGCTCCCGCCGCCGCCGTCAATCCGCAGAACGCGCGCCTGGAAACGTTGTGCATTTTTCTGGGCTCCCCATGCTGCCGCGCCGGGCATTCTGCCCGCTGCCGGGCCGCTTGGCGAACCCCGCCGGACCTGAGGCGCCGCCGCCGGCCGCGCAGTAGAATCCGCGCGCCGCGCCCGTAGCTCAGTTGGATAGAGCATCAGGCTTCGAACCTGAGGGTCGGGAGTTCGAATCTCTCCGGGCGCGCAGTTCAATCAGAAGCCTGGATGGTCCGCCGATCGCAGCACGCAGAGCCCGCTACCGTTTTGCTACGCTTCATTTACCGCATGCCCCGCCTCCCCTTCAGGAAAAATTCGCAGTGCACGCCGGCCGCGCTGGTAGCCGGCGTCTGTGGCATTGCCGGATGCGCAACTCACACGCACGTTGCGTTGGAATACCCAAGACCAGCCGCCTGGAATGGCGGGGTAACTGTCTCGATAATCGACCAGCGGGGAAGGCGGGAGCACGGATACGACACCGGTCAGGACGAGCATTGCTCGCGTTTGTACGGCGATGACTTCCTCATTCCACCGAAGATCACCTATCTCCAACACGCTCTCGAGGCCAAGGCACCTGCCGGTGCCACCATCCAGGTGACGTTATCCCACTTCGAAACGATCGAGTATTGCGACGCCACCGAGGCACGGATAGTGACTGCGGGTGTGGCTGGACTCACGGGCGGAAAAGTGCTTCTTCCCGATGCTCCCAAAGACGCGCGGGGAGACTGGTTCAGGTTGCATATCTCGGGGACCGTCAACGGTAAGTCTTTTGACATTTCGGAGCAGTTTGACGAGAACGACATGCCGGTCTCTGGCTCCAGGGCAAACACGCCCGAATTTCAAAAGCGCTTGCAGAAGGCAGCCGACGCGGCGATTGATCAACTACTGAGCGTCGCCGCCTCGGCATCTTGATTGCGCGGTGCTGCTGATTGCGGCCGCCTCACAACCGAAGCAGCTCTGGCGGGTCGAGGGCGCCGCTCGTGTGGATCTCCTGACTTCGCCGGCAGGGAGCACGAGCGGCGGATCCTCGGGTACTTCACGCGATACCTGCACTGAGTGTGCGCTCAGGCTTTCGGCGAGTAGCTGAACTTCTGGCCCGCCACGCTCGCCTGGAACATCGCGCCGCCCTTGACGATGGTGAAGACCGCGACGCCCTTGTAGTAGTGCCCCAGGGTCTTCGCGTCCTTCATGCCGCCACTCGCCTCGGCGCTGGCGCCCTCGGTCCCGACACTGCCGCCCGCGGCTGCGGTGATCGCGACGGCGTTGACGTCCGCACCGAACTCGTAGTCGCCACGCGTGAACTCATCGAAGGCGCGCTTATCCTCGAAGAAGACGATCTGGCTGTACGCCTGACCGCCGGCCTGCACGCCGACACTGAGCTGATTCATGGTCGTGTCGCCCACGTACACCCCGTGCACGTAGACGCGGCCGCTGCCGTGCGCGCCGCCGACGACCCACGCGCCCTTGCCGATGGTCGGAAAGACCGCGTAGCCGTAGCAGTGGTCGAAGTACACGGCGCTTTCGCCGGCGTGCCTGAAGAGACTCTCGGTTTCGCGATACGCGTCGCCGCGCGGAGCGGCGAGCAGTGTCGCGCTCCACAGCAACAGGGCGGTGCCGATAACGGTCTGCAGGGATGCCTTCATGATCGCTCTCCTGTGCGTGCTCACTGCGGCGACCTTCGCACGGCGCGGGCAAGCGCGAGCAGCGGCATCCTTCCCGATGGCGTGTAGGACTGGAGCTACAGTCGTTCTCTGTCTGAACGGCGACTTAACCGGGGCGCGTGCCGTAGGACTGTACCTACAGACTTTCGGCCGGATGGCGTACGCTCCCCGGACGGCGGATGACGCTAAGGTGCATCGCACATGGCCACCGTACTCATTGCCGACGACCACGCGATGGTCCGTGCCGGTCTGCGCAGCTGGCTCGGGCAGGACCGCGCCATCACCGCGATCGGCGAGGCTGCGAGCGCCGCCGAGACGCTCAACCAGGTGCGCGATGGGAAGTGGGACCTCGTGGTGCTCGACATCAACATGCCGGACCGCAACGGCATGGATATCCTGCGCCACATACGCGCCGCGGAAACGGGAACCCGGGTGCTGGTGGTGAGCGCCTTCGCGGAGAAGCAGTACGCGACCTACGCGCTGCGTGCCGGAGCAGCCGGCTACTTCGCCAAGGATCAGCCCCCCGAGGAGTTCATGCGCGCCGTGCACACCGTGATCGCCGGGCGGCGCTACGTGAGCGCGGCGCTCGCTGAGGCGCTGGCGGATGCGCTCGATGAGCCCGCGGACCAGCCGCCGCACGCGGCGCTGTCCCAGCGTGAGTTCCAGATCCTGTGCAAGCTCGCCGTCGGACGCAGCGTCTCGGAGATCTCCCGCGAGCTGTGCATCAGCGTCAAGACCGTGAGCACCTACCGCGCCCGGGTGCTCGAGAAAATGAAATTCGACACCAACGCGGACCTGACCGCCTACGCGCTCAGGAACGGCCTGATGCAGTAGCCGGCGCGGCGGGATGTCGGCGTACGCCGACAGCTGAAGCGGGCGTCTGCCGGCATGCGCAGCGCGGCGCCGACCCTACACTCGCAGTTGCGCGGGGGCGCCCGCAAATGCCGCGATCAAGCTCATGCCGAATACTGCACCCGTGCGCGTACTGCTCGTCGAGGACTCCGACGTGCTTGCGGCGCGGATCGCCGAGCTGATTCGCCGTCTTCCCGGCATCGAGCTCCTCGACACCGTCAGCACGGAGCCGGCGGCGGTGCAACGCGTCGCGGCCACGGCGCCCGATGTCCTGATCCTCGATCTGCATCTGCGCCTCGGGACGGGATTCGGGGTGCTGCGCTCGCTCGGGCGCCACCGCGAGCGGCGGCCGCACGTCATCGTCCTCACGGGCTTCGATCTGCCCGAGTATCGCCGTCAGGCCGAATCCCTGGGAGTCGATGCGTTCCTCAACAAATCGCGCGACTATCACCGCCTGCCCGAATTGCTCAAAGGACTCGCCGCATCGGCGGCCGGCGGTGGTTCCTGAGCGCGCACCCGCTCGAGGGGCAGACGCACCTCGATGCGCGTCCCGCCCGTGCTCGGGCGCAGCACCGTCCACGTTCCGCCGAGGGCGCGCGCACGCTGGCGCATGGCGGCCAGCCCGTGTGCCCGCAGCGCGCGCAGCCGCTCGAGCGGTATGCCGATGCCGTCGTCCTCCACCCGCACCTGCAGCCAGGTGGCTGAGAGCTCGAGCGACACGGTCACGCTCCTCGCCCGCGCGTGCTTCAGTACGTTGGCGAGCCCCTCCTGCACGATCCTGAAGACCGCGATCGCGGCCTGCGGACTGAGGGCGGGCAGTTCCTCGGGGTAGCGCTCGAGATACGTGAGGCCCGCCCGCTCGCACGACTCGCTCACCTGCCAGCGCAGCGCCGCCAGCAGCCCCAGATTGTCGAGCAGCGTCGGGCGCAGACTCTCGATGACGCGCCGCTTGATGTCGAAGCCCGCCTGCAGGGCGTCCTGCACGCGGCGGAAGTAGCCGCGCACTTCCGCATCGTCGCTGCCGATGCGCTCCTCGAGCCATGACAGGTCCATGCGCGCGGCCACCAGCAGCCCCCCGAGCTCGTCGTGCAGCTCGCGCGACAGCGCGGATTTCTCCTGCTCCGCCACCGATTGCAGGTGGCTCGAGAGCTCCGACAGCTCCTCGGTGCGCTGCTCCACCAGACGCTCGAGCTCGGCCTGTCGTGCGGTCAGCTGCTCGGTCTCGCGCTCCTTGGAGCGCAGCTGCCGCAGCGTCAGGCGGCTCAGCAGCAACAGCAGTCCGGCGCTCGCGACCAGCGCACTGCTGGTCGTGGCGAAGCTCAGCCAGCGGTTGACCTGCCAGCGGTGGCTGGCCGCGAGGACCTCGGCGCTCTCGAGTTCGCCTATCCGGGCCGCGAGGTCGTCGATCTGGGTCATGGTCGCGGCGCCCTGGTCGGTACGGATCACCTGCAGGGCCGCCGGCCGGCCGCGGTCGGCGAACAGCTCGATGGTCTCGAGCATTTCGCCGAACTTCGCATCGCACAACTGCCGCAGCGTCGCGATATCCGTGTGCGCCGGCGCGCCGGCGCCGGCAAATGCCACATCGAGGCGTTGCAACGCCGGCTTGATGTCGCCCGCGGCTTGCCGGAATGGCGCGAGATAGTCCGCGTTGCCGACCAGGATGTAGCCCCGCTGACTGCTCTCGGCCTGGCGCACCAGCTGCACCACCGCCGCCAGCGCCTGGCGCCGCTGCGCCCCGAGCGCGACGCGCGCGCTGGCGTCCTCGAGACGCCGTTCTCCCACCTGCGCCCCGAGGAACAACACCATGACGGTGGCAAGCAGCAGTGCCACCACCAGCATCTGGCGGGCCAGCAAGCTCATCTGTCCCGATCATACCGCGGCAAATTTGGCGGCACCCCGGCCGTGTAGGAGATTGCCTACCCGCACGCGGGCGTGGTCTGACGGCCGGACGGGCGCTGCGCCGCTGCTCGGGGCAGGACCGTCGGCATTAGCGTATACGCCGAGCCTCGCCATGCAACCGCCAGGGCGCACGGTCCGAGGTGAGATTGCGTCGCCGGAGTCAGCCCCCCGGCTCCGGATTGGCGCTCTGGTGTCTCGGGGCGGCGGTGACGGTCCGCAGGTGCCAGGACCGGTGCCCGTCGGACGTCCTGCCGCCCCTGAGACCTTTAGCGACGAGCCCTGGCCTGGAGTAAGCCATGACAGCTTCCCGACTCGTGACTCGAGTGCTCATTGCGCTCACGGGCGCCGCAGTGCTTGCCGGAGCGCTGTTATCGAGCGGCTGTGTCGTCGAGCCGCGCGAGGGCTTCTACGATCGCGACCACCATCGCTGGTACCACGAGCACGCCTGGCATGACTGT
>DATKPR010000141.1:0-8360 GCA_035523985.1 Steroidobacteraceae bacterium
ATGCCTCGCCGCTACTTCATCAAGACCTTCGGCTGCCAGATGAACGAGTACGACTCCGCCCGCATGGCGGACGTGCTCGCCGCGGGCGCCGATCTCATCGCGACCGAGGATCCGCGCGAGGCCGACGTGCTCCTCATGAACACCTGCTCGGTGCGTGAGAAGGCGCAGGAGAAGGTCTTCTCCCTCCTCGGCGAGTGGCGGCTTTTGAAGGCGCGCCGTCCCGAGGTGATCATCGGGGTCGGCGGCTGCGTCGCGAGCCAGGAGGGTGAGGCGATCACCGCGCGCGCGCCCTTCGTCGATCTGGTGTTCGGGCCGCAGACGCTGCATCGCCTGCCGCAGATGATCGCGGAGCTCAGGCGCACCGGCCGCGCCCAGGTCGACGTCAGCTTCCCGGAGATCGAGAAGTTCGATGCGCTGCCCGCACCGCGCGTCGCAGGGGCGCGCGCATACGTGTCCGTCATGGAGGGCTGCAGCAAGTACTGCAGCTTCTGCATCGTGCCCTACACGCGCGGCGAGGAGATGAGCCGCGGCTTCGAGTCGGTACTCGCGGAGGTGCGCGCGCTTGCCGCCCAGGGCGTCGCCGAGGTGACCCTCCTCGGCCAGAACGTCAACGCATACCGCGGACCGATGCAGGACGGCGCGCTCGTCGATCTCGCGACGCTGATCCACCACGTTGCGCGCGTGCCCGGCATCGAGCGCATTCGTTTCACCACCTCGCACCCGCTTGAGTTCAACGACAGCCTGATCGAGGCCTTCGCCAGCGTGCCGCAGCTCGCCAACCATCTGCACCTGCCCGTGCAGAGCGGCTCGGACCGGGTGCTCGCGCTCATGAAGCGCGGCTACACGGCGCTCGAGTTCAAGGACAAGGTGCGCCGCTTGCGCGCCGTGCGGCCCGGCATCTCGATCTCCTCCGACTTCATCGTCGGCTTCCCCGGCGAGAGCGAGCGCGACTTCGAGGCGACGCTCGCGCTCACGCGCGAGGTGGGCTTCGATCAGTCCTTCAGCTTCCTCTACAGCCGCCGCCCGGGGACGCCCGCGGCCGCCCTTCCCGACGAGGTGAGCCACGAGGTGAAGCAGGAGCGCCTCGCGCGGCTGCAGGCGCAGCTCGAGGAGCAGGCACGCGCCATCAGCGAGGCCATGGTCGGCACGCGGCAGCGCGTGCTGGTCGAGCGGCGCGCGAAGCGCGATGCGCACGAGCTGGCGGGCCGCACCGCCAACAACCGCTGGGTGAACTTCGCCGGCCCCGCGAGCCTCATCGACCGCTTCGCCGACGTCGCGGTGACCGAGGCGCGCGCGCACAGCCTGCGCGGCCGCTTGAGCGCTGCGGCGCCGCTCGCGGCCTGCGGCTGAATGGCCGTGCCCGCCCCATCGCCGCAGGAGCCGCCGCGGGAATTCGCGCTCGGCGGTGCCGACAACTCGCGTCTCGCGAGCCTGTGCGGTCCGCTCGATGAGAATCTGCGGCAGCTGGAGGAGCGGCTCGGCGTACGCATCCGCCGCCGCGGCGACAGCTTTCGCGTAAGCGGCGCGCTCGCCGCCGGCGCCGAGGAGATCCTGCGCGAGCTCTTCGAGCTCACGCGCACCGAGGAGGTCACGCCCGAGCGCGTGCATCTTGCGCTACGCGACCGCGAGGCCGGCGCCCCCGCCCCCAACGCCGACCCCGGCGAGCACGGCGTGCACGTGCCGCGCGGCGGCATCCGCGCCCGCGGCCATCATCAGCGCGAGTACCTCGATCACATCCGCGGCGGCGACCTCACCTTCGGCATCGGACCCGCGGGCACCGGCAAGACCTACCTTGCCGTGGCCTGCGCGGTCGAGGCGCTGCAGAGCGATCGCGTGCGGCGCATCGTGCTGGTGCGGCCGGCGGTCGAAGCGGGCGAGCGGCTCGGGTTCCTGCCGGGCGATCTCACCCAGAAGGTCGATCCGTACCTGCGTCCCATGTACGACGCGCTCTACGAGATGATGGGCTTCGACCGGGTGGCGCGCTTCATCGAGCGCAACGTCATCGAGGTGGCGCCGCTCGCCTTCATGCGCGGGCGTTCGCTGAACGACTCCTTCATCATCCTCGATGAGGCGCAGAACACCACCATCGAGCAGATGAAGATGTTCCTGACGCGCATCGGCTTCGGCTCGCGCGCGGTGGTCACCGGGGATGTCACGCAGACGGATCTGCCCGCCGGCAAGCAGTCGGGCCTCGCGCACGTGGTGAGCGTGCTGCGCGACGTGGCGGGCGTCGCCTTCACCTTCTTCGACGCCCAGGACGTGGTGCGCCATCCGCTGGTGCAGCGCATCGTCAAGGCCTACGAATCCCACGGCGGCGGCACGTGAGCGCGCCGCCGCTCAGCATCGGGCTGCAGCGCCGGGTGCGCGGCTGGGCGCCGCGGCGCAGCGAGCTCGCGCGCTGGGCGAGTGCGGCGCTGGGCAGGCGCGCCGCCGGCGCCGAGCTCGGCGTGCGCGTCGTCGGCAGCGCCGAGAGCAAGCGCCTCAACGCCCGCTACCGCGGCCGCGATGCGCCGACCAACGTGCTGTCCTTTCCGCAGCCCCCGCTGCCGGCGCGCGCCCGCGCCGGAGTGCGCGCGCTCGGCGACCTGGTCATCTGCCCGACGGTGCTGCGCGGCGAGGCGCGCGCCCAGGCGAAGGCGCTCAAGGCCCACTGGGCGCACCTGGTGGTGCACGGCACGCTGCACCTGATCGGCTACGACCACGAACGCGCGGCCGACGCACGCCGCATGGAGCGGCGCGAGATCGCGGTGCTGCGCCGCCTCGGCTTCGCCAATCCCTACCGGAGCGCCTGACGCGATGAGCAAGGATCTGAATGCGACCGGACGATGGCTTAAGCGCCTCACCCAGGGGCTCGCCGCCGAGCCCCAGGACCGCGCCGAGCTGCTGGCGCTGCTGCGCGACGCCGGCGAGCGCGGGCTGGTCGATGGCGATGCGCTCTCGATGATCGAGGGCGTGCTGCAGGTCTCGGACCTGCAGGTGCGCGACATCATGGTGCCGCGCGCGCAGATGGTGTTCATCCGCCGCGACGAGCGCGCCGCGGCGATCCTCCCCACGGTGGTGGAATCCGGGCACTCGCGCTTCCCGGTGATGGATGAGGATCGCGACGACATCGTCGGCATCCTGCTCGCCAAGGATCTGCTGCGTCTCACCGCGGAGAAGCGCGAGCGCTTCGACATCCGCGAGTTCATGCGCCCGGCGCTGTTCGTGCCCGAGTCCAAGCGCCTCAACGTGCTGCTGCGCGAGTTCCGCCGCAACCGCAACCACATGGCGATCGTGGTGGACGAATACGGCGGAGTCTCGGGCCTCGTCACCATCGAGGACGTGATCGAGCAGATCGTCGGCGAGATCGACGACGAATACGACGTCGAGGACGACCAGAACATCCGCCGCGAAGCCGAGCGGCAGTTCACCGTACGCGGCGTCACGCGCATCACCGAGTTCAACGAGTACTTCGGCGCGCAGCTCTCCGAGGAGCAGGGTTTCGACACGGTGGCGGGGCTCGTCATGAAGCAGCTCGGTCACCTGCCGCGCCGCGGCGAGAGCGCCGCCATCGACGGCTTCGAGTTCCGCGTGCTGCGCGCCGACCGCCGCCGCATCGAGGCGCTGCGCGTGGTGGCGCCGCGCGACGTGCTGCCGCCGCCCGAAGAGCGTCCGGCGGACCGCGCGTAGGGCCGCCGATGCGACTCACGCCGCCGGCCGCGCCGCGGGTGCGCGCGCTCCTCGCGCTCGGCGCAGGCGGGGCGCTCGCCACGGCGTTTGCGCCGCTCGGCCTGTGGCCGCTCGCGGTGCTGTGCCCGGCGCTCCTCATGTGGCTGTGGCAGGACGCCGCGCCGCGCGCCGCCGCCCGCCTCGGCTTCCTCTTCAACGCCGGCACGTTCCTCGCCGGCACCTACTGGCTGCTCATCAGCCTGCCCACCGGCGGGGCGCCGCTGTGGCTCGCGCTGTTCCTGTACCTCGCCCTGAGCGCCATCATGGCGCTCTATCACGCGGCGCTCGGCTACGCCTGCGCGCGCTGGCTGCCCGCCGCCGGCGCGCTGCGCTGGCTGGTGGGGCTGCCCGCCGCCTGGCTGCTGGTCGAGTGGTGGCGCGGCTGGTTCCTCTCGGGATTCTCCTGGCTGTCGCTCGGCTACTCGCAGACCGACGGCCCGCTCGCCGGGCTCGCGCCCGTGCTCGGCGTCTACGGAGTGAGCGCGGCGCTGCTCGTATCCGCGGGCGCGCTCACCGCGCTCGCGCTCGGCAGCCGCGGCGTGCGCCTCGCGGCGGGCGCCGTGCTGGCGCTTCCCTGGGCGGCGGGCGTGGCGCTCTCGGGCATCTCCTGGACGCATCCGGCGGGCGCTCCCGTATCGGTGGCCATCGCCCAGGGCGCGATCCCCCAGGATGAGAAGTGGCTGGATGACAACAAGGACACGACGCTCGCGCTCTACAAGAAGCTCACCGAACAGGCGCTCGGCACCGCGCTCATCGTCTGGCCGGAGTCGGCGCCGGCCGATACCGCCAACAACATCGTCCCCTATCTGACGGAGGTCTACACCGAGGCCCATGCCCGTGGCTCGGCGCTGGTGATGGGGGTGCTGCGCGCCGACGGCGGCGTCCCGGACTCCGAGCCCGTGCGCTACTACAACTCGGTGCTGGCGCTCGACCGGGGACAGAGCTGGTACGACAAGCATCACCTGGTGCCGTTCGCCGAGTTCTTCCCCGTTCCGTCCTTCATCCGTTCGTGGATGCGGCTGGCGAGCCTGCCGTACTCGGATTTCACGCCCGGCCCCGACTACCAGCCGCCGCTGCTCGCGGCCCACCTGAAACTCGGCACTACGGTCTGCTACGAGGACGCCTACGGCAGCTCCATGCTCGAGCCCCTGCGCCGGGGCGGGGCGGATGTGCTGGTCAACGTCACCAACGACGCCTGGTTCGGTCACTCGAGCGCCCGCCATCAGCACCTGCAGATCTCGCGCATGCGGGCACTGGAGGAGGGCCGCTACCTGATCCGCGCGGCCAACGACGGCATCTCCGCGGTCATCGGTCCGCACGGCGAAGTGGTGGCGCGCGCCCCCGAATTCCGTCCGGTGGTGCTGTACTCGAAGGTCACGCCGCTCACGGGGCTCACCCCTTATGCCCGTGTTGGAAACTGGCTGATCGTGAGCCTCGCGGCCCTCGCGCTGGCATGCGCCCTGGCGGTGCGGAATGATAGGCTGTGGCGGACCCGCCCCGGGTCGGCCGGTGCGCCCCCCTGAGGGCAGTGCGGGGCTCCATGGAAGTGTCCGACATGAACGCGAAAGCCGATTTACCCCTGGTGGTCCCGCCGCTGCGCAGCCCGCTCGCGGTGCTGGCGCTCGCGGTGGCGCTCGCCGCCTGCTCGCGCGACACCAGCGCCCAGCAGACCCCGCCGGCAGCCGCGCCGCCTGCACCCGCCGCGCACGTCACGGCTGCGCCAGCGGCCGCGCCGGCCGCGCCCGGCGAGCCCGCCATGCGCTCGCTCCCGGATTTCACGCAGCTGGTCGAGCAGTACGGGCCCGCGGTGGTCAACGTCGAGGTCGTGGAGAAGCCGCAGCCGGCTCCCGGGCAGGGCCTCTCGCCGAACGATCCCTTCTACGACTTCTTCAAGCGCTTCGGCATTCCGGCGCCCGACCAGGGTCCGCGCGGCGGTCAGCCGCCGATCCGCGGCGCGGGCTCGGGATTCATCGTGAGCCCCGACGGCTACATCCTCACCAACACCCACGTGGTGTCGGATGCCGAGACCGTGACCGTGCGGCTCACCGACCGGCGCGAGTTCCAGGCCAAGGTCATCGGCGCCGACGAGCGCACCGATGTCGCGGTGATCAAGATCAGCGCCGCCAATCTGCCCACGGTGAAGCTCGGCGATCCGGCGCGCATCAAGCCCGGGCAGTGGGTGCTCGCCATCGGCTCGCCGTTCGGCTTCGAGAACACCGTCACCGCCGGCATCATCAGCGCCACCTCGCGCTCGCTGCCGAGCGATAACTACGTGCCCTTCATCCAGACCGACGTCGCCGTCAATCCGGGCAACTCGGGCGGCCCGCTCTTCAACATGGCGGGCGAGGTGATCGGCATCAACTCGCAGATCTTCAGCCGCACCGGCGGCTTCATGGGGCTGTCCTTCGCGATCCCGATCGACGTGGCGCGCAACGTCGAGGAGCAGCTCATCAGGACCGGGCACGTGGTGCGCGGGCGCATCGGCGTCACCATCCAGGATTTGAACGCCCAGCTGGCCGAGTCCTTCGGGCTCGACCGGCCGCGCGGCGCGCTGGTGTCCTCGGTCGAGAAGGACGGGCCCGCGGCCAAGGCCGGCATTCAGCCGGGGGACGTGATCCTCGGCGTCGCCGGTCACCCGATCGAGCACTACGGCGAGCTCTCCGGCGCGATCGCCGCGATGAAGCCGGGGAGTGACACCACGCTCGACGTGTGGCGCGGCGGCAAGCACCTCAACGTGAGCGTGGCGATCGCCGAGCTCCACGAGCAGCAGCAGCAGACCGCCGCCCGCGGCGCGCACCCGCCGGGGAGCCCGGCCACGACTCCGGCCGCCTTCGGGCTCACGGTGCGGGCGCTCACGCCTCAGGAAAAAGAGCAGGCGGGCACGCAGGGGAGCCTGGTGGTCGAGGGGGTCAGCGGCCCGGCCGCCGCCGCCGAGATCCAGCCCGGCGACATCATCCTCGGCGTCAACGGCCGGCGCGTGCGCTCGGTGGCGGAGCTGCAGGAGACCGCCAAAAGCGCGGGCAAGAACGTGGCGCTGCTGATCCAGCGCGAGGACGCACAGATCTTCGTGCCGCTGAAGCTTCCTTGAATGGACGAGATCTACGATCCCGCGGCGGTCGAGCGCGCCGCCCAGGCGGCCTGGGCTGAGCAGCGCGCCTTCGAGGTCCGCGAGGACCCCGCGCGCGCGAAGTTCTACTGCCTGTCGATGCTGCCGTACCCGTCGGGGCGGCTGCACATGGGGCACGTGCGCAACTACACCATCGGCGACGTGCTGGCGCGCTACCTGCGCATGCAGGGCTACAACGTGCTGCAGCCGATGGGCTGGGATGCCTTCGGGCTGCCGGCCGAGAACGCCGCCATCAGCAACGGCGTGCCGCCGGCGCAGTGGACCCGCGACAACATCGCCCACATGCGCGCGCAGCTGCAGTCCCTCGGCTTCGCCATCGACTGGCGGCGCGAGATCGCGACCTGCGACCCGGACTACTACCGCTGGAACCAGTGGCTGTTCCTGCGCATGCGCGAGCAGGGGCTCGCCTACCGCAGGAGCGGCATCGTCAACTGGGACCCGGTCGATCAGACGGTGCTCGCCAACGAGCAGGTGATCGACGGGCGCGGCTGGCGCACCGGCGCGCCGGTCGAGAAGCGCGAGATCCCGATGTACTACCTCGCGATCACGCGCTATGCGGACGAGCTGCTCGCCTCGCTCGAGGAGTTGCCCGACTGGCCCGAGCGCGTGCGCGTCATGCAGGCGAACTGGATCGGCCGCAGCGTCGGTTGCGAGATCGCCTTCCCCTACGCGCCCGACACGGCGCGCGCGCTCGGCGCGCAGGGCGCGGTCAAGGTGTTCACCACGCGCGCCGACACGCTCTTCGGCGCCACCTTCATGGCGGTCGCGGCCGAGCATCCGGTGGCGCTCGCCGCGGCTGCCGCCAGCCCGGCGCTCGCCCGATTCATCGAGGAATGCCGCCGCGGCAGCACCATCGAGGCCGATCTGGCGACCCAGGAAAAGAAGGGCATGGCGACCGGGCTGCACGTGCTGCATCCCTTCACCGGCCAGGCCCTCGAGGTGTGGGTCGCCAACTACGTCCTCATGGCTTACGGCGAAGGCGCGGTGATGGGCGTGCCGGCCCACGACGAGCGCGACTTCGAGTTCGCGCTGAAGCATCGCCTGGCCGTCGTCACGGTGGTGCGCCCGGCGAGCGGCGCCTACGAAGAGGTGGTCGCGCCGTGGCAGGCGGCCTATGCCGGGTACGGCATCACGGTGAACTCGGGCGAGTTCTCCGGCCTCGGCTTCGGGCCGGCGGTGGATGCGATCGCCGCGGCGCTCGAGCAGAAGGGCCTCGGCAGGAAGCGCGTGCAGTTCCGCCTGCGCGACTGGGGCATCTCGCGCCAGCGCTACTGGGGCTGCCCGGTGCCGGTCATCGACTGCGCGGCCTGCGGCATGGTGCCGGTGCCCTATGAGGACCTGCCGGTGACCCTGCCCGAGGATGTGAGCTTCGACCGGCCGGGCAATCCCCTCGACCATCACCCGACGTGGAAGCATGTGCGCTGCCCGAAATGCGGCGGCCCGGGCGAGCGCGCGGCCGTCGATTACTGGCTGCCGGTCGATCAGTACATCGGCGGCGTCGAGCATGCCATCCTCCACCTCCTCT
>DATKPR010000142.1:0-14790 GCA_035523985.1 Steroidobacteraceae bacterium
GCTGCAGTACATCGCCGACCGCAATCCGGCCGCGAAGCTGGCGCCGCCGTCGGGTACCATGGAGCGCTACCGGCTGATGGAATGGCTGAGCTTCATCAGCTCCGAGATCCACAAGAACTTCTCGCCGTTGTTCCGCGCCGAAGCGGCCGATGCGGTCAAGGAGTTCGCGCGCGGCATGCTGACGACGCGGCTCGACTACCTGCAGGGCGCGGTGGGAGCGAAGAGCTTCCTGATGGGCGAGCAGTACACGATCGCGGACGCTTACCTCTTCGCCGTGCTCGGCTGGGGCGCACGCGTCGGCGTGGATCTCGACAAGTGGCCCGCGCTGCAGCGCCTGCACGAGCGGGTCGGGGCGCGGCCGCACAGCGTCGAAGCACTCAAATCCGAAGGCCTGCTGAAATAGAGGTTGAAATGGCTACCAAGCTCAATAAACAGCTCAAGCGCGAGATCGACGTGGACGGCAAGCCGTACATGATCACGCTCTCCCCGGAGGGCGTGAAGCTCACCGAGAAGGGCAAGCGCCTCGGCCGCGAGCACACCTGGAAGGAGCTGCTCGGCGATGGCGGCGGTGCCGCAAGCGGCGGTCCGGGCGGCGGCTCGTTCGGTCCCGCCGGCTAGCGCGTGCTGTGATGAGCGAGGGGAGACTCAAGGAGCTGCTGGCGCGGCTGCGCGGGCACCTGAGCGCGGGAACGCCGCTGCCGGGCGAGGAGCGTGCGCGACTCGATACCCTGATGGATTCCCTCGGTACACCGGCGGCGGCGGCGCCCGGGGCGCTGCTGCGTCTCGAGCGCATGGCGGTGCGATTCGAGGCGAGTCACCCTGCGCTCGCCGAGACGCTGCGCGAGATCGGCGACACCCTCGCCAAGGGCGGCCTGTAGCAGGCTCAGCGCCGCGGTCTGCGGCCGCGCCGCTGCAATGAAAAGGCCCGATGCTCCTGCGAGCACCGGGCCTTGTTTTGGCAGTTGCGTGCCGGTCAGTCGTCCATCAGGAAGCTGCGCAGCTGCTCGCTGCGGCTCGGATGGCGGAGCTTGCGCAGCGCCTTGGCCTCGATCTGGCGGATGCGCTCGCGCGTGACGTCGAACTGCTTGCCGACCTCCTCGAGGGTGTGGTCGGTGTTCATGTCGATGCCGAAGCGCATGCGCAGCACCTTGGCTTCGCGCGGGGTGAGCTGCGCCAGCACCGAGTGCGTGGTCTCGCGCAGCGACTCCATGGTCGCCTGATCGATCGGCGAGGCCACCGAGGTGTCCTCGATGAAGTCCCCGAGGTGCGAATCCTCGTCGTCGCCGATGGGCGTCTCCATCGAGATCGGCTCCTTGGCGATCTTCAGCACCTTGCGCACCTTGTCCTCGGGCATCTCCATGCGTACCGCCAGCTCCTCGGGCGTCGGCTCGCGGCCCATCTCCTGCAGCATCTGCCGCGAGATGCGGTTCAGCTTGTTGATCGTCTCGATCATGTGCACCGGGATGCGGATGGTGCGCGCCTGATCGGCGATCGAGCGCGTGATCGCCTGGCGAATCCACCAGGTCGCGTAGGTCGAGAACTTGTAGCCGCGGCGGTATTCGAACTTGTCGACCGCCTTCATGAGACCGATGTTGCCTTCCTGGATGAGATCCAGGAACTGCAGTCCGCGGTTGGTGTACTTCTTGGCGATGGAGATCACCAGGCGCAGGTTCGCCTCGACCATCTCCTTCTTGGCGCGGCGCGCCTTGGCCTCGCCGATTGACACCTCGCGGTTGACCTCCTTGATGTCGTTGATCGTGAGGTGATAGAGGCCCTCGAGCTGCTCGAGCTTCTTCTGGCGCCGCTCGATCTCGTCCTTGAACTTGGCGAGCGGCGCGGAGTACTTCTTGCCGCCCTTGACGTGGCGCGCCAGCCAGCGCGGGCTGGTCTCGTTCCTGGGGAAGGAGGCGATGAAATCCTTGCGCGGCATGCCGGCGTCGCGCACCGCGATGATCATGATCTCCTTCTCGAGCTGGCGGACCTCGGCGACGTGCGTACGCAGGTTGAGGATCAGCGCGTCGAACATGCGCGGCGACAGCCGCAGCTCCATGAACTGGTCGGCGAGGCGCTTGCGCTGGCGCAGCGTCTTCACATCCTTGGCGCCGAGCTTGGCGATCGAGCCGAGCACCTGGTTGTAGAGCTTGGTGATGCTGGCGAAGCGTGTCGCCGCCTCGACCGGATCCGGACCCGTGTCGACGGCTTCCTCCTCGCCGTCACCGTTGTCCTCGCTTTCCTCCTCCTCGTCCGCCTTCTCCTCGGCCGCGACGATCTCCACCTTGGTGGGGTTCTGCGGCTGGGCAATGACGTCGGGCGCATTCGGATCGATGAAGCCGACGATCACGTCGATCAGGCGCCCCTGGCCGGCCTTCACCGGCTCGTAGGCCCGCAGCAGGAAATCGTAGGTCGCCGGGTAAAGAGCCAGCGCCGAGCGCACGGCATCGAGGCCTTCCTCGATGCGCTTGGCGATGCGGATCTCGCCCTCGCGGGTGAGCAGCTCGACGGTGCCCATCTCGCGCATGTACATGCGCACGGGATCCGTGGTGCGGCCGAGCTCGGCATCGAGCGCGGCGAGTGCCGCGGCCGCCTCCTCGATCGCCTCCTCGTCGGCGGGAGCGGAAGGCTCGTTCGCGAGCAGCGACTCGGTGTCCGGTGCCTTCTCGTACACCGGAATGCCCATGTCGTTGATGGTGTTGACGATGTCTTCGATCTGCTCCGGATCGACGATCTCGGAGGGCAGGTGATCGTTCACCTGGGCGTAGGTGAGGTAGCCCTGCTCCTTGCCGCGGGCGATGAGCAGCTTCAGCTGCGACTGGCGGTCCTCGGGCATGACGGCGACGCGGCCGAGCGGCTGCACGCGCTTGTCGCCTCCGGGCTTGCCGGCGGCGGCCTTGGCATCCGCGGGGCGCGCGGTTTCGGCGCCCTTGCCGTGAGCGTGAGCGGCGGCGTGACGCGCACCGGGCGCACCCTTCTTCGCGGCGAGCGCCGCCAGGCTGGCACGCTCCTTCTCGCGCAGGCTCGCCACCGCGGCGACCGCTTTGTGGGCGGCAGCCGGCTTCGCGGGCTTGTGGGGCTGTGCGGACGGACGCTTCTTATGCGAGGTCTGGGGCTTGTGCTTGCGTGTCATGTGTCCCGGGGGCGCGGTGGGCTTCGTTTCCCTATGTGCTGCCAAAATGGAGTCAGCGCAAGGGGCGTCAAAGGCAAAGCGCGCAATTTTATTTTACGGCAGGGGAAACGCCAACTCGTCTATCCATGGCGCGCCGGACGGGCGCTCATTATAGACATAAGTCTCTGAAATTCCTTAAGTTCATCGGCTGTCAAGGGCCCGCTGCGGCTCTTGGCCTCGAGCGCCTGCAGGCGCCGCTCGGCCGCCAGATCCGCAAGCTTCACGAGCGCTGCGCGCAGCTCCCCGGCCGCCGCGGCCGCATCCGTGATCACTTCCTCGCGCTCGAGGAGCTTCTGCAGCGACTCGCCGCCCTCGCGGCCGGCCCAGCGCTGGATGACCTGGGCGGAAATCTGCGCCGGCTGTTCGCGCAGGTTGTCGAGGAGCTCGCGCAGCAGCGCGATGCCCGCCTCCTCGGAGGCGTCGAGACCGGAGCGCTCGGCGGCACTCACCTCGGCGGCGATGGCGGGGAAGTGCACCAGCCGCACGATCGCCTGGCGCACCAGGCTCCCGCGTCCGCCGCTGAGGCGCGGGCGTTCGCTGGCGCGCGCGGCAGGCGCCGGTGCGGGGGCGGGCGCCGGGGCGCCGGGCGCCTTGCTCCAGAGCTCTTCCAGCCGCTCGGGGCCTAAGCCCACGACCTGCGCGAGCCGTCCGAGGAGCAGCTCCCGGTACACGCCCGCGGGCAGCTTCTGGTAGAGCGGGCGCGCGCTCTCGGCGAAGCGTGCCCGGCCGTCGGCGTGCGTGAGATCGCTCTGCTCGGAGAGCTCGCGCACCAGGTATTCCGACAGCGGCAGTGCGCCGGCGAGGCGCGCCTCGAAGGCCTCGCGCCCCTCGGCCGCGATGAGCGTGTCGGGGTCGTGGCCGTCCGGCAGAAAGAGAAAGCGGATCTGGCGCCCCTCGCGCGCCTCGGGCAGCGCCTGCTGCAGCGCACGCCAGGCCGCGGCACGCCCGGCGCGGTCGCCGTCGAAGGCGAACACCACCTCGGAGACCAGGCGGAAGATGCGGCGGAAGTGCTCGGCGGTGGTCGCGGTGCCGAGCGTCGCCACCGCGTAGTCGATGCCGTCCTGATGCAGCCGCACGGCGTCCATGTAGCCTTCGACGATGACGAGGCGCTTGAGGCTGGAGCGCGCCCGGCGCGTCTCGTAGAGCCCGTAGAGCTCGCGCCCCTTGTGAAACAACACCGTCTCGGGCGAGTTGAGGTATTTAGGCTCGCCGGCGTCGATGACGCGGCCGCCGAAGGCGATCACGCGGCCGCGGGTATCGCGGATCGGGAACATGATGCGGTCGCGGAAGCGGTCGTAGTGGCGCTCGCTGAACTGCGTCTGGCTGCGCTCGCGCTCGATGATGAGCCCGGTCTCGGCGAGCCGCCGGCGCTGCAGATCGTCGCTCCCGAAGCGCTTGAGCACGTCGTTCCAGGAATTCACCGCGTAGCCGATCTCGAAGCGCTCGAGCGTCCCGGCGGTGAGTCCCCGCTGCGCGAGGTAATCGCGCGCGCGCGGCTCGCGGCCGAGACACTCGGCGTAATAGCGCGCCACGCGCGCCATCAGCTCATAGAGCGGCTCCTCGGCGCGCGGCGCCGCGGACTCGCCGCCGCCCTCGCGCGGCACTTCCAGCCCCAGGCGCGCCGCAAGCTCCTCGACCGCCTCGGGGAAGGCGAGATGGTCGTGATCCATGAGGAAGCCGAGCACGGTGCCGTGCTTGCCGCAGCCGAAGCAGTGGTAGAACTGCTTGTCCGGGCTGACCCAGAAGGAGGGCGTCTTCTCGTTGTGGAACGGGCAGCAGGCCTTCCATTCGCGCCCGGCCTTCTTCAGCTGCACGCGCGCGCCGATGACCTCCACGATATCGGCGCGGGCGATCAGCTCATCGATGAAATGCTGGGGAATGCGTCCCACGAGAGTCCGGTGCGTGGCGGCAGAGGCCGCGCGCGCTGGCGAGACTATAAGGAATCAGCTGAGCTTCTGCTTGATCCGCGCGCTGACTGCGCCGAGATCGGCGCGCCCCTGGGCCTTGGGCTTCACCAGCGCCATGACCTTGCCCATGTCCTTGACGGAAGTGGCGCCGGTCGCGGCGATCGCCTGCGCGATGAGCTCGTCGATCTCCGCCTCGCTCAGCTGCGCGGGCAGGTAGCCCTGCAGTACCGCGATCTCGGCGGTCTCCTTGGCGACGAGGT
The DNA here is from genome assembly GCA_035523985.1 of Steroidobacteraceae bacterium. Classification (GTDB taxonomy): domain Bacteria; phylum Pseudomonadota; class Gammaproteobacteria; order Steroidobacterales; family Steroidobacteraceae; genus 13-2-20CM-66-19. Next base: position 5,331 of record DATKPR010000142.1, read on the forward strand.
CCGCGCGCCCCCCGGTCTGGAACTGGGTGATCGACTCGCGGCGCTGCTTGATCATCTTGTCGAGTACCGCGAGCACCTGCGCGTCGTCGAGCGTGATGCGCTCGTCGACCTCGCGCTGCTTGATGGCGGCAAGCGCCAGGCGGATGGTGGCGAGGCGCTCCCTGGCACCGGCCTTCATCGCCGTCTTCATGTCCTCGGTGATGCGATCCTTGAGCGCCATGGGTACTTAAGCGGCGTCAGCCGCGGTCGGGAGCCGTAGGGAGAGCCGGCGGCCGCCTCAGCGGCTGCTGCGCATGCCGTCGCGGGAGACGCGCTTCATGTGGCGCTTGATGGCCGCGGCCTTCTTGCGCTTGCGCTCCTGGGTGGGCTTTTCGTAGAACTCGCGGCGGCGCAGCTCGGTGAGAATGCCGGCCTTCTCGCAGGCGCGCTTGAAGCGCCGCAGGGCGGCATCGAAGTACTCGTTCTCACGCACTCGCACGCTCGGCATCGAAACCTCAAGTCATTGACAGATAAGTAAATACTGCCCATACCCGCCGGGACGCCCGAAGGCACGCCGCACGGGGGCGGGGGATTCTACGGGAGCAAAGGGGCAAAGGCAAAGCAGCAGGGTCTACGGGCCGATGCCGTGACTCGCGGCCTCCTCGGCGATCCTGGGAGACAGGGCCTTCGCCGCGGCGATGTCAGCCGCGGCGGCGGCGCTCTGGCCGAGGCGCAGCCTGGCGAGTCCGCGCCCATAGAGCGCCCAGGGAAGCTTTGCGTTCAAGCTGAGCGCCGCATCGAAATCCGCGCTCGCCTTGTCGAGCCTTCCCTGGCGGAGGTAGACGAACCCGCGGCTCTCGATGAAATCCGCCGTCTTCGGGCGTTTGCGCACTGCCAGCTTGCAATCGTCGAGCGCCTGATCGAGCCCCGTTCCCACCAGCACCCGCATCCAGCAGCGCGCTTCGCGCGCGCGAGGCATCTCGATGTCATCGGAGTTATGAGTGTCGATCCAGTAGCCGTACTGCGTGATTGCCGCCGGATAACTGCGGATGTCGCGGTACAGATCCCCGAGGTCCAGCCGCATGTCCCCCGCGCGTGGCGCAGCACGGTCAGCCGCGTCGAGGTCCGGAGCGATTGCGTCGGCGGGATCGTCGCGGTCGGCGCGCAGCCGGGCACGCGCCATGAGCGCGGGCACGTGGTCGGGCTCGAGCCTGATCGCCTGGGTGAAGTCCTCGAGCGCCTTGTCGGCGCGTCGATCGGCTGCGTAAGCCGAGCCGCGCTCGTAGAAATATTCCGCCTTGCCGGGATCGAGCTCGATCGCACGGGTCAGATCGGCGAGGGCGTGCTGATAATCGCGCCGGGAGGCGAAGGCGCTGCCGCGCCGCGCGTATCCGTCCGCATCGAGCTGCGCCTCCTTAGGCTGCGTGCCGTCGGCCGCCGCGGCGTCCGGACCGCTGCCCTGCGCAGCCTGTGCGGGGGCATCCCCGGATTCGGCCATCGTCGTCGACAGGTTGAACACCGGGCCGCCGTTGTAGGTGAAGTAGAGCCGGCGCTGGCTGCTCGCCACCAGCACGTGGTGGGACAGGAAAAAGTCGGTGCCTATCAGCATGTCGGTGTCATCGTCCATGTCCTCGCCGATACGCAGGTGCGTGTTGCGAATCTCCTCATCCCCGATCTTGAAGCTCGCAAACGGTGCGATCCAGGTGCGCGCCAGACGGCGACCGACGCCCGAGATCATCCCACCGGATGTGACGCCAGGGCTGGCGGGAGTGATGCCGGCGCGTTTGGCGGCCCGCAGCGTGATGACGGAGGCGTCTGCTCCCGTGTCGAACATGACGCGGATCTTCGCGCCGTTGAGATACGCGACACCGATCGTGTGCGGCTGTTCGACGGTGGAGGCGTCGATCTCGATCTCGGAGTACGCCAGGTCGCGGGCGTTGGCCCAGTAGGCCAGCGAAGTCTTCTTGCAGTCACCGTGTGTGCGCACGAGGGTGATGAGGCCATTTGCGAGGTCGTAGTCGACGTCGCCGATCCGGAAGACGTTCTGGCCGATGATGCCGACCGCCCCGTTGCCGAGGTCGTTGCCGAGAACGTAGAACGGTATCCTGGACAGGTCCTTGCCGAAGATGGTGAAGGTCTTCACCGTCGTCACCCAGGCACGCGCATCGCCGCCCACGCCGGTCACGAGGATGTCGATCGCAGGGTCCAGCGACAGGTTGAACTGCTTCGCTGCGGCGGGCGTGAGTACGCTGAAGAACATGCCGCTGTCGGCGAGGAACAGCGCATCCTTGCCGTTGATGGCGGCGTGCACGAACGGCCTCATGTCCCGCATGGTGACCGGCAGCTCGCCGATGCGGCCGAGCTTGCAGGGCTCGGCCACGGCCATCGATGCCGCGAGCAGACTGAGCAGGCCCAGGAACGGCACCGCCCATGCCGCGCAATGCCGCTGCAGGTGCTTACCCCCGGTTACCGCGGACCCCCGTGTGCTCAGGCACATCTTGCCCGCAACTATAACACCCGCTCGTGACCGCCCGGACCGCACCGCGGATCGTCTAGAATTTCCCCATGCGCGTACTCGCCATCGAATCCTCCTGCGACGAGAGCGCCGCCGCCGTGCTCGACGCGCAGGCGGGCCTCCTGGCGCACGAGCTGCACAGCCAGGTGGAGCTGCATCGCGGCTACGGCGGCGTGGTTCCGGAGCTCGCCTCGCGCGATCACGTGCGCCGTCTGCTGCCGCTCGTCGAGTCGGCGCTGGCGCACGCCGCCACCGCACCCGACGATCTCGACGGCATCGCCTACACCGCCGGCCCGGGCCTCATCGGGGCGCTGCTGACGGGAGCGGCGCTCGCCGCGAGTCTCGCCTACGCCTGGAGGATTCCGGCGATCGGCGTGCATCACCTCGAGGGGCACCTGCTGGCGCCGCTCCTCGAGAGCGAGCCGCCGCCCTTCCCGCACGTGGCGCTGCTGGTCTCGGGCGGCCACACGCAGCTCATCGAGGTCGCCGCGATCGGCCGCTATCGGCTGCTCGGCGAAACCCGCGACGATGCCGCCGGCGAGGCCTTCGACAAGACCGCTAAGCTGCTGGGGTTACCGTATCCCGGCGGCCCGCAGCTCGCCGAGCTCGCGCGCCACGGCACCCCGGGCGCCTTCACCTTTCCGCGCCCCATGCTCGACCGCCCCGGCCTCGAGTTCAGCTTCTCGGGACTGAAGACCGCGGTGCTGCACGCGGTGCGCGCCGCCGAGCTCACCGCGCAGCGGCGCGCCGACATCGCGCACGCCGTCGAGGCGGCGATCACCGGTACGCTCACCGCCAAAGCGCTGCGCGCGCTCGAGTCCACCGGGCTGACGACGCTCGTGGTGTCGGGCGGCGTCGGCGCCAACCGCGCGCTGCGCGCCCAGCTCAGCGCCGCGGCGCAGGCGCACGGGGCACGCGTGTACTATCCGCGCATCGAGTTCTGTACCGACAACGCGGCGATGATCGCGGTGGCGGGGCTGGCGCGCCTGGCGGCGGGCCAGCATGCGGGACTCGCCATCGAGGCGCGTGCGCAGTGGCCGCTCGCCGCGCTCGCGCAGCTTGCGGCCTGAAGCCGGCTTACCTCGCACCCGTCATGACACAGCGCAGCGGCGACCGGATCTTTCTGCACGGCCTGAGCGTCGAGTGCATCATCGGCTTCATCGACTGGGAGCGGCGCGTCCGCCAGACGGTGGTGGTGGACCTGGAGATGCCGGTCGACTGCGCGCGCGCCGCCGCGAGCGATGAGGTCGCCGACACGCTCGACTACAAGAAGGTGGCCAAGCGCGCGCTCGAGTTCATCGGTGGGTCCGAGTTCCGGCTGGTCGAGACGCTGGCGCATCGGCTGGCGCTGGTCATCCTGGCCGAGTTCGGCGTCGAGTGGGTGCGCATCACGCTCAACAAGCCGGGCGCGATCCGTAACTCGCGCGACGTGGGCGTGGTGATCGAGCGCAGCCGCGCTGATCTGCCGCGCTGAGGGGCGGCGATGCCGGCGGTGTACGTCGCGGCGGGCAGCAACGTCGAGCCCGAACGCCACCTGCGCCAGGCGCTCGCCGAGCTCGCGCACGAGTTTCCGGGGCTGCGCGTCTCGGCCTGGTACCGCAACCGCGCCGTGGGTTTCGCCGGCGAGGACTTCATCAACCTGGTGGCGGGCTTCGACACGACGCTGCCGGTGCACGCGGTGCTCGAGCGGCTGCACGCCATCGAGACGCACTGCGGCCGCCCGCGCGGCGCGCCCCGCTGGGCGCCGCGCTCGATGGATCTCGACGTGCTGCTCTACGGGGATCTGGTGTGCGCGGAGCCGGGCCTGCAGCTGCCGCGGCCGGATCTCGTGAAGCGCGCCTACATGCTCGGGCCGCTCGCCGAGCTCGCGCCCGGCGTGCGCCACCCGACCGCCGGCCTCACCATCGGCGAGCTGTGGCGCGGTTTCGATCAGGCCGCGCATCCGCTCGAGCGGCTGTCCAGCGCGTCCTAGTCCGGGAGCCGAACCGTGTCACCAGCCGATGCTGCGCCCGCCGTCGACCGCCAGCACCTGCCCGGTGACGTAGGGTGCATCGGCGGCGAAGTACAGGCACGCCCGCGCCACGTCGAGCGCCGAGCCGGTGCGCTTGAGCGCGGTGCGCCCGATGATCCGCGCCTCGAGCGCGGGATCGAGCCCGTCCTCGGGCCACATGACCGGACCTGGCGCGACGGCGTTGACGCGCACCTGCGGCCCGAGCTCGCGGGCCAGCGCGCGCGTCAGCATGATGAGGCCCGCCTTGGCGATGCTGTAGACCGGGTAGCGGCGCAGCGGCCGCATGCCGTGGATGTCGGCGAGATTGATGATGAGTCCGCCGCGCGCGTGCAGTGCGCTCGCGGCCGCCTGCGCGAGGAACAGCGGTGCCTTGAGATTGGTGCCGATGAGGTCGTCCCAGTCGGCCGCGGCGATCTCGCCGACCGGCGTCGGGTAGAAGGTCGAGGCGTTGTTCACCAGGATGTCGAGCGCGCCGAAAGCCGCGACCGTGCCGCCGACGAGCGCGGCGTGCTGCGCGACATCGAGCAGGTCGCACTGCATGAGCCGCACCGAGCCCGGGCGCGCGGCGGTGAGCTCGGCGGCGAGCCGCTCGGCGTCGGCGGCGGAGCTCAAGTAGTGGAGCGCGATATTGGCGCCGGCGCCATGCAGCACGCGCGCGATGCCCGCGCCGACGCGGCGCGCCGCACCCGTGACCAGCGCGGTCTTGCCGGCGAGCACGCGGCCGGACGCCGGCAGCGGGGTGGGGGGATCGGATCCGTCGCGCGTCATGGGGGCCGATTATGAGCGCATCCGGCGCGCGCTCAATGCTCCCCGCGCTCACGCCCGAGGAGCGGCGTCACAGCGAGGCGCTCACCGGCCTGATCCGCGCCGAGCTCGCCGCCGCGGGCGGCTGGCTCTCCTTCGAGCGCTTCATGGAGCTCGCGCTCTATGCCCCCGGGCTCGGCTACTACAGCGCCGGCAGCTGGAAGCTCGGCGCGGGTGGGGATTTCGTCACGGCGCCGGAGGCCTCCGCGCTCTTCGGCACCTGCCTGGCGCGCGAGTGCGCCGCGGTGCTCGCCGCGACCGGCGGCGGAATCCTCGAGCTCGGCGCGGGGAGCGGTGCGCTCGCCGCCACGCTCCTCAACGCGCTCGATGCGCAGGGCGCCGCGCCCGAGCGCTACGCGATCCTGGAGGTGAGCGCGGATCTCGCCGCACGCCAGCGCGCGCGCCTCGCCGTCCTCGCGCCCCACCTGCGCGAGCGCGTCGTGTGGCTCGAGCGGCTTCCCGATGCGCCGTTGGCCGGCGTGATCCTCGCCAACGAAGTGGCGGATGCCCTGCCGGTGCGGCGTTTCAGCCTGCACGCCGGCGCCGTGCACGAGCTTGGCGTCACGGAGGGTGTGGCCGGTGGATTCACCGGCGCCGCGCGGCCGGCCGATGCGCCGTTCGCGCAGCTGTGCCGCGCGCTCTTCGCCGGGCGCCCCGAGGCGCCGCCCGAGGGCTACACCTCCGAGGTGAACCTGCGCCTCGCACCCTGGATCGCGACCCTCGGGGAGTGTCTCGGGCGCGGCGTCGTGCTGCTCATCGATTACGGTCTGCCGCGTGCGCACTACTACCATCCGCAGCGCTGCACCGGGACGCTGCGCTGCCATTTCCGCCAGCGCGCGCACGACGATCCCTACGTCAACCTCGGGCTCCAGGACATCACCGCCTGGGTGGATTTCACGGCCGTCGCCGAGGCGGCCGCCGAGGCGGGCCTCGCGGTGAGCGGCTTCGCCACCCAGGCGGCCTATCTGCTCGCGCTCGGGCTCGAGCGGCTGGTGACGGACGCGCCCGATGCCCGGGACCGCGCCCGCCTCGCGGGCGAGGCGCGCCGCCTCGTCATGCCGGAGGAGATGGGCGAGGCCTTCAAGGTCATGGCGCTGACGCGCGGTTACGCCGCACCGCTCGCGGGCTTCGCCCTGCAGGATCTGCGCCGGCTCCTGTGAGCCGCCGGTTATGATGAACGGATGGATATGACACTGCTCAAGGTCATCGTGCTCGCGATCGTGCAGGGACTGGCGGAGCTGCTGCCGGTGTCGAGCTCGGCGCACGTGGTGGTGGCGGAGAAGCTCATGGGACTCGATCCCGCCTCGCCGCCGATGACGCTGCTGCTCGTGATGCTGCACACCGGCACCATGTTCGCGGTGATCGCCTATTTCTGGCGCGACTGGCGCGCGATTTACTTCAGCAGCGGCGCGGTCTTCAGGGCCTTCCTCTGGATCGTGATCGTCGCGACCGCCTGCACCGCGGTCGTCGGCGAGGGGCTCATGAAGCTCATCGAGCACACGCTGCTGCGCGACGTGCCGCACGGGCAGATCGAGGATCTGTTCAGCCACCTCGAGCTCATCGCACCGGCGCTCGGCGTGGCCGGCATCCTGATCCTCGCCGCGGGACTCACCGAGCAGCGCCGGCGCGCACGACCGGCGGCGGCGCTCGGCGTGCGCAGCGCCGGCATCATCGGCGCGGTGCAGGGCCTGTGCCTGCCGTTCCGCGGCTTCTCGCGCTCGGGCGCCACCATCTCGACCGGCATGCTGCTCGGCGTGGAGAAGTCGCGCGCCGAGGCCTTCAGCTTTGCGCTCGCGGTGGTGCTCACCCCGCCGGTGGTGGCGCGCGAAGCGCTGCGGCTGGTGAAGGCGGTGCCGGCGGGCGGCGGCGCCGCGCTCGGCCCGGTCGTGTGGCTCACCGTGGTGGGCGCACTCGTCGCGCTCGGCGCCGGGCTGCTCGCGCTCAGGTGGCTCAGCCGCTGGCTCGAGGGCGGACGCTGGTACTACTTCGGGATCTACTGTCTCGCGGCCTCGGCGGCCGTGAGTGTGCTGCACGCCCTCGGCTATTGAGCCGCCGCCGCGGATTTCACCGCGGTCACCGCCAGCACCCGCCGCCGCTTGAGCTCCGCGCCGATGGCCGCACCCTTGAGGCCGCGGCGCTCCTCTTCGGGCAGCGTCACCGCCGCGGCCGCCGCGAGCGCCGCACGCAGGTAGGCCGCCTGCGGGTAGGGGTGGGTCTCGAATCCCGTGCGGCCCCGGGCGTCGGCCTCGCACGCCTGCAGCAGCTCGCCGAAGCGCTCCGGGCGGCGGAACGCATCGCACTCCTGCAGGAGTTTCAGCACCGTCTCGGGCCGCAGCTCGAGCGCGCGGTGCACCAGGGTGTGCTCGCGTGCGGCGAGGATCGCCAGCTCGCGCAACGAGCCCGGGACCCTGAGGCGGTCGGCGAGCGCCTCGACCGCCGCGACCCCGAGCTCCTCGTGACCGTGGTGCTTCGGCCACAGCTCGCGCGGCGTGCGCGCCTTGCCGAGATCGTGCCCCAGCACCGCGAAGCGCACGGCCGTGGAGGCGCCGCTGCGCGCGGCCCAGGCGAGCGCGAGCATCACGTGCACGCCGGTGTCGATCTCCGGATGCCACTTGGGCGGCTGCGGCACGCCGTAGAGCGCATCGATCTCCGGGAAGATCGCCGCGAGCGCGCCGCATTCGCGCAGCGTCTGAAAGAACACCTCGGGGTGCGCGGTGTCGAGCGCGCGCCCGGTCTCCTGCCACACGCGCTCCGGCACCAGCGCCGCCAGCTCGCCCGAGGCGCTCATGCGGCGCATGAGCGCGAGCGTCTCGTCGGCGACGCGAAAGCCGAGTGCCGCGAAGCGCGCCGCGAAGCGCGCCACGCGCAGCACGCGCACCGGATCCTCGACGAAGGCGTCCGACACGTGCCGCAGCAGCCGCGCCTCGAGGTCCGCGCGGCCGCCGTAAGGGTCGATCAGCTCGCCCGTAGCGCTCTCGGCGATGGCGTTGATGGTGAGGTCGCGGCGGCGCAGGTCCTCGGCCAGCGTCACCCCGGGAGAGAACTCGGTGGCGAAGCCGCGGTAGCCGGGCGCCACCTTGCGCTCGAGGCGCGCCAGCGCGTACTCCTCGTGGCTCACCGGGTGCAGGAACACCGGGAATTCGCGCCCGACCGGGATATACCCCGCGGCCTCGAGCTCCGCGGGGCTCGAGCCCACCACCACCCAGTCGCGCTCGCGCGGCGGCAGGCCGAGCAGCCGGTCCCGGACGGCGCCACCGACCAAGTAGACTTGCATGGTGCGCATGTTAACCGAGAGCCCCGGCCGGGGCGTGCTGCTCGCCGTCGCGGCGGGCATGCTGTTGAGCGGCTGTTATCTCATGCAGGCGGCGCTCGGGCAGTATCGCGTGCTGCACGCGCGCCAGCCGATCGATGCGCTCGTCGCCGCTCCCGCCACCGCGCCGCAGCTGCGCGCGCGGCTCATCGAGGTGCAGGCGGCGCGCGAGTTCGCCTCGCGCGAGCTCGGGCTGCCCGACAACGCGAGTTACCGCAGCTACGCCGACATCGGCCGCGAGTTCGTCGTGTGGAACGTCGTGGCGGCGCCGCAGTTCTCGCTCCGGCCCAGGCGCTGGTGCTTTCCGGTGGTGGGCTGCGTCGCGTACCGCGGTTATTTCCACGAGCGCCAGGCGCGCGATCTGGCGCTCACGCTCGAGGCGCGCGGCTTCGACGTGGTGGTCGAGGGCGTGCCGGCCTACTCGACGCTCGGCAAATTCGCCGATCCGGTGCTCTCGAGCATGCTGCGCTATGACGACGACGAGCTGGTCGCGACGGTGTTCCACGAGCTCGCGCACCAGCTGATCTACGTGAAGAACGACTCCTCGTTCAACGAGGCGTTCGCCACCGCGGTGGAAGACGAGGGCCTGAAGCGCTGGCTCACGTACCGCGGCGCGGCGCAGCGCATCGATGCCTTCAGGCTCGAGCAGCAGCGCGAGGCGGCGTTGCTCGCGCTGCTCGCGCCGGCACGTGCACGCCTGGCCGCGCTCTACGAGTCGGGGGCACCTGTTGATGAAATGCGCGCCGCCAAGCAGCGCATCCTCGCGCGGCTGGCCGCCGACATCCGCGCGCTCGAGCGCCGCGAGGGCGTGCACTACGGCGTGTACGACGAATGGATGGCG
>DATKPR010000143.1:0-10063 GCA_035523985.1 Steroidobacteraceae bacterium
CATACTGCGCCGGTGAGCGAGACGCGCGATCCCGATGACGCGGCGAGCGGCGGCGCGGCGCCCTGCTTCCTGCACGAGCTCAGTCCCGACGGCGCACCGCGCGACAGCCGCCAGGCGAGCGACGTGGCGCGCTGGCGCAAGGCCGAGCGGGCGCGGCTGCTCGAGCTGCGCGGCGCGCTGGCGCCCGGGGAGCGCGCGCAGCACACGGCCGCGATCGCCGCGGCGCTCGATGCGCTGCTCGGGGCGCACGCCGATGCGCTCGTGAGCCTCTACTGGCCGATCCGCGCCGAGCCGGATCTGCGTCCATGGATGCGCGCGGCGTGCGAGCGCGGACTGCGGGTCGCACTGCCGGTCGCGGTCGCGCTCGGCCGGCCGATGGCCTTTCGCGAGTGGCGGCCGGGCGCCGCCATGGCGCGCGGCCTGTGGAAGATTCCCCATCCCGCCGCCGGCCCGGAGGTCTCGCCGACCCACGTGATCGCGCCGCTGGTCGGTTTCGACGCCGCATGCTACCGGCTCGGCTACGGCGGCGGCTTCTTCGACCGCACGCTGGCGGCGCTGGCGCGCAAGCCGACCGTCATCGGTGTCGGTTACCCGTCGCTGCGGATTGCCACGATCTTCCCGCAGCCGCACGACATCCCGATGGACTGGATCGTGACGGGCGGTGCGCCGCCGCAGCGGCGCACCGCCTGAAGCTGCGCCCTAGCCGAGATCGAAGCGGTCGGCGTTCATCACCTTGACCCAGGCGGCGGCAAAGTCGCGCACGAACTTCTCCTGCGCATCGGCGGCGGCATACACCTCGGCGATTGCCCGCAGCTGCGAATGGGAGCCGAACACCAGGTCGACGCGCGTCGCGGTCCATTTGAGCTCCTGGCTCTCGCGGTCGCGCCCTTCGTATACGCCCTCGCTCCCCGCGCGCGGCTGCCACACGGTGCGCATGTCGAGCAGGTTGACGAAGAAGTCGTTGCTCAGCACGCCCGGCGTGGTGGTGAAGACGCCGTGCGCGGACTTGCCGGCATTGGCGCCGAGCACCCGCAGGCCCCCGACCAGCACCGTCATCTCAGGGGCACTCAAGGTGAGGAGCTGCGCCCGGTCGATGAGCCGCTCCTCGGCGCCGAGGCCCGGCTCGCCGCGCTGGTAGTTGCGGAAGCCGTCGGCCGTCGGCTCGAGGGGCGCGAACGAGGCGGCATCGGTCTGCCCCTGCGAGGCGTCCATGCGGCCCGGCGTGAAGGGCACCTGCACCACGCAACCCCCGGCCCGCGCGGCACTCTCGATGGCGGCGCTCCCGCCGAGCACGATCAGGTCGGCGAGCGACACCTGCTGGCGGCCGGCGTGCGCCGCGTTGAACTCCTCCTGGATGGCGGTGAGCTGCCTCAGCACCCGCGCGAGCTCGGCCGGCTGATTGACCTCCCAGTCCTTCTGCGGGGCGAGACGAATGCGTGCGCCGTTCGCCCCGCCGCGCTTGTCGGAGCCACGGAAAGTCGAAGCGGAGGCCCAGGCGGTCGTGACCAGTTGCGCCACCGTGAGCCCGCTCGCGAGGAGGCGCGTCTTGAGCGCGGCGACATCGGCCGCGCCGATGAGCGGATGGTTCACCGCGGGGATCGGGTCCTGCCACAGGAGCGGCTCTTTCGGCACGAGCGGCCCTAAATAGCGCGCGATCGGCCCCATGTCGCGGTGCGTGAGCTTGAACCAGGCGCGCGCGAACGCGTCCGCGAACTCTGCGGGGTGCGCGAGGAAGCGCCGCGCGATCTTCTCGTAGGCCGGGTCGAAACGCAGCGCGAGGTCGGTGGTCAGCATCGCCGGCGCGTGCCGGCGCTGCGGATCGAATGCATCGGGCACGCTGCCGGCGCCCGCGCCCTGCTTCGGGCGCCACTGCTGCGCGCCGGCGGGGCTCCTGGTGAGCTCCCACTCGTAGCCGAAGAGATTCTCCAGGAAGTGGTTGCTCCACTGCGTCGGCGTGGCGGTCCACACCACCTCGAGGCCGCTCGTGATCGCGTCCTGCCCCTTGCCGGAGCCGAAGCGGCTCTGCCAGCCGAGGCCCTGGGCCTCGAGCGCGGCGCCCTCGGGCTCGGGGCCGACGAGCGCGGCGTCGCCTGCGCCGTGGGTCTTGCCGAAGGTGTGTCCGCCGGCGATCAGCGCCACGGTCTCCTCGTCGTTCATCGCCATGCGGGCGAAGGTCTCGCGGATGTCGCGCGCGGCGGCGAGCGGGTCCGGACGGCCGTTCGGGCCCTCGGGATTCACATAGATGAGACCCATCTGCACGGCGCCGAGCGGGCGCTCGAGCTCGCGGTCGCCGCGGTAGCGCGCGTCCGCCAGCCACTGACCCTCCGGTCCCCAGTACACCGACTGATCCGGCTCCCAGGTGTCGGCGCGCCCGCCGCCGAAGCCGAAGGTCTTGAGGCCCATCGACTCGAGCGCGACATTGCCGGCGAGGATCATGAGGTCGGCCCAGGAGATGCGGCGGCCGTACTTCTGCTTGATCGGCCACAGCAGCCGGCGCGCCTTGTCGAGATTGGCGTTGTCGGGCCAGCTGTTGAGCGGGGCAAAGCGCTGCTGCCCGCCGCCGGCGCCGCCGCGCCCGTCGCCGATGCGATAGGTGCCGGCGCTGTGCCAGGCCATGCGGATGAAGAGCGGACCGTAGTGGCCATAGTCGGCCGGCCACCAGTCCTGCGAGTCGGTCATGAGCGCGTTGAGATCGCGGATCACCGCATCGAGGTCGAGGCTCGCGAACTCCCGCGCGTAGTCGAAGTCCGCCCCGAGCGGATCGCTGGCGGCGGAATGCTGGTGCAGCACCGCGAGGTCGAGCTGCTGCGGCCACCAGTCGCGATTGCCGGGTCCCTTCGTCCTGCCCGTGAACGGGCACTTGCTCTCGTCTGCCATGTCGCCTCCGGTGGTGGTAGCCGGCGCCTACAGTGCGCCCCGCAGCCGCCATCGTCCAAACGATTGAAACGATCCCCGCGATAGAGCGCCTCGATGGGCGCCGCACCCACGGGCGGCGGGCTCTTCAGGCCGCGGCGGCCAGCGTGGCGCGCACCGGCGGCGCCTCGCGGATCGGCAGGTTGATGAGCGCCGCGGCGAGCGCGAGCGCCATGTCCGCGTACCACATCCAGCCGTAGTCCCCGAAATGCACCAGCGCGAGTCCGCCGAGCCAGGCGCCGAAGAAGCCGCCGATCTGGTGCGAGAGCAGCGTGAGCCCGAAGAGCGTCGCGAGATAGCGCACGCCGAAGAGCTTGCCGACGAGTCCGGCGGTCGGCGGCACGGTCGAAAGCCAGGTGAGGCCGAGCACCGCGGCGAAGGCATAGAAGGTGAGCGCGGTGCGCGGCAGCAGCAGATACACGCCGATGGCCACGGCGCGGATGAAATAGACGCCGAACAGGAGCCACTTCATCCGGTAGCGGCCGCCGAGCCAGCCGACGCCGAGGCTGCCGGCGACGTTGGCGAGTCCGATGATGGCGAGCGAGCCCGCGGCGACGCGCGCCGGCAGCGCGCACAGGCTCACCTCGCCCGGCAGGTGCGTCACCAGGAACGCGATGTGAAAGCCGCAGGTCAGGAACCCGAGGTGCAGGCACCAGTAGCTGCGATCGCGGGCCGCGGCGCGCAGCTGCGCGCCAAGTGGCGCGCCGCCCGCGGCGGCCGCCGCGCCGCTGCTGCCCGTGCCGGCCGCCGGCGGCTCGATCGCCGCCGCACGCACCAGCCGCCAGCTGAGCGGAATGGTGGCGAGCGCCGCCGCGGCGAGCGCAAGCATGGCGGCCACCCAGCCGCAGAAGCTGACTCGCGGGCGCGAGCAGGAACTGCCCGAGGCTCCCGCCGGCGTTGATGAAGCCGGAGGCGAAGGCGCGCTCCCCCGGGGCGAGGCTGCGCGCGGTCGCGCCGATCAGCACCGAGAAGCTGCCCGCGGCCGCCCCCGCCGCGAACAGGATGCCGATGGCGAATATCAGCCCCGGCTCGCCGCTTACCAGCGTGGTGAGGAGCGCGCCCGCCGCGAGCGTCACGGCGCCGGCGAGCAGCACCGCGAACGCGCCGTAGCGATCGGCAAGCAGGCCGCAGATCGGCTGCGCGAGGCCCCACACGAACTGCCCGATCGCCATGGCGAGGCTGATGGCGACGATGCCGACGCCGGTCGTGCGGTTGAGCGGCGCGACGAAGAGGCCGAGCGACTGCCGCGCCCCCATGGTGATGAGCAGGATCGCCGCGGCCGTGACCACGAGGGCGCGCGAACCCCCGCCCCCGGCGGGCGCACCGTCAGCCGTTGGCGCGTGCGCCGCGCTCAGGCGGTATGCAACCGGATCGGCAGCGAGCGCACGCGCGTGCCGGTGGCGGCGAAGATCGCGTTCGTGAGCGCGGGGATCACGGGCGGCAGCGCCGGCTCGCCGAGTCCGGTCGGCGGCCTGGCGGAGCGCACCCACGCGATCTCGATCTCGGGCGCGAGCGGCATGCGCGCCAGCGGGAAGTCGTGAAAGTTGCTCTGTTGCGCGGCGCCGTCGACGAATTCGATGGCCTGGCCGGCGAGCGCCTGCGCCAGCCCGTCGATCACGGCGCCGCGCACCTGGTTCTCCGCCCCCATGGGATTGACGATGTGACTGCCGATGTCGCCGGCCACCCAGACCTTGTGGACCGTGACCTCGCTGCCCGCGACGCTCGCCTCGACCACTTCCGCGAAATAGCCGCGATGGGAGAAGTAGAACGCAAAGCCCTTGGCACGCTGTGGCCCCGCGGGCTGCTGCTCCCAGTCGCAGATCTCGAGCACCCGGGCGATGACCGCGCCGGCCCGGCCGGTATCGAAGGGCACGCCGTTGGCGGGTGCGGCGATCTCGCGCGGCTCCCCGAGCAGGGCCAGCATCAGCCGCGGCAGGTCGGTGCCGGCGGCATACGCCACTTCATCGAGAAAGGACTGCGAGGCGAAGGCGAGCGCATTCGAGCCGGGCGCGCGCAGCGCCCCGGTGTTGACGACCGTCGGCATCATCGACTGGCTGTAGCGCAGGTGCGGCACGAGACCGGCCGGCGGCATCGCGATGTTGTACCCGGCGGCACGCGCGGTGGTCTTGCCGTCGCCGAAGGTGACGAAGTGGTCGGTGAAGGCCACGAGCTCGCCGCGCTCGCTGATGCCCGCCTCGAAGCTGTGCCAGCCTGCGGGACGGTAGTAGTCGCGGCGCATGTCGTCCTCGCGCGACCAGATGAGCTGCACCGCAACCCCCGGTACCGCGCGGGCGATCGCCGCCGCCTGGATCATGTAATCGTTCATGAGCCGGCGGCCGAAGCCGCCACCGCTCCGCGTCAGGTGCAGCGTGACCTTCGCGGGTGCGATGCCGAGCGCCTTCTCGAGCGCCGCGACCCCGCGCTGCGGCGTCTGGCTCGGCGCCCAGATCTCGAGCCGGCCGTCGCTGAAGCGCGCCGTGCAGTTCTGCGGCTCGAGCGGCGCGTGCGCGATGAACGGATAGTCGTAACGGGCGGCGACGCGCTTGGCCGCCGCCGCGAGCTGCCCGGCCGGATCGCCATCGACGCGCAGATCCGCCTGCGGGCCCCTGGCGATGGCCGCGTCCGCCTGCGCGCGGTAGACGCTCGAGCTGTGCCCGCGCGCGGCGCTCAGGTCCCACTCGATGGCGAGCTGGGCGCGCGCCTCGTTGGCGAGCCACCAGTGGGTGGCGAGGATCGCGACCCCATCGGCGAGACCGGAATCGTAGTCGCCGTTGCCGACGATCGGGATCACGTGTTTGACGCCCGGCGCACGCCGCGCCGCCTCGACGTGCGCCTTGACGAGGCGGCCGCCGCAGGCGGGCGCGACCTCGTAGACCGCATAGAGCATGCCGGGCAGGCGCGTATCCACGCCGAAGATGGGCGCCCCCCTGACGATGCGCGCACTGTCGATGCCGACGACACGCTGGCCGATGAGGGTGAACTGGGAAGGGTCCTTGAGCGTCAGGTGGGCGAGGTCCGGGGGCGGCAGTGCCGCCGCCGCCGAGGCGACCTCGCCGTAGCCGAGGGCACGGCCGCTCGCGCGGTGGAAGATGCGGCCCCGGGCGGTGGTGAGCTCGGTGGCGCTCACGTGCCAGCGCTGCGCCGCCGCCTGCAGCAGCATGGCGCGCGCCGCGGCGCCCGTCTGCCGCATCGGCAGCCAGTCGCGCGTGGTGGCGGTGCTGCCGCCCGCGTATTGCTCGCCGTAGCGCGCGGGGTCGAGGTCGGCCTGCGCGATGCGCACCTGGCTCCAGTCGCAGTCGAGCTCCTCCGCCACGATCATCGGCAGCGAGGTCTTGATGCCCTGCCCGATTTCCGGATTCTTCGAGACGATGGTGACGGTGCCGTCCGCGGCGACCGCGACGAAGGCGGAGAGCTCCGCCGGCGCCCCGGTCTCGCCGCGCGCCTCGGCGAGCGCACTCGCCGGCAGCGGAATGAGCGCATCGAGGGCGAGTCCCCCGCCGGCCAGGAGCGAGGCCTTGAGGACGGCGCGCCGCTCGCGCGCGGCCTGTGACAGCGGCTCAGGCGTCATGATCCGCCTCCTCTTTGAGCCCGGCGGCGATGCGGATGGCGCCGCGGATGCGGTTGTAGCAGCCGCAGCGGCAGATGTTGCCGCTCATCGCCGCGTTGATCTCGGCGTCGCTCGGCGAGGCGCTGCGCCCGAGCAGCGCGCACGCCGACATGATCTGGCCCGCCTGACAGTAGCCGCACTGCATGACGTCGATCGCGAGCCAGGCGCGCTGCAGCCGCTCGCCGGTCGCGCTGGTGCCGATGTGCTCGATGGTGTGGATCTTCGCCGCGCCGACGCCCGCGACTTTGAGCAGGCAGGAGCGCACCGCGGCGCCGTCGAGGTGCACGGTACAGGCACCGCAGTAGCCCTTGCCGCAGCCGTACTTGGTGCCGACGAGCCCGAGCTCGTCGCGCAGCACCCACAGCAGCGGCATCTCCCCCGGAACGTCCACCTCGTGGACGGTGCCATTGATGTCGAGGCGATATCCCATGACTGCCTCCGCAGCTGCGCCCCCTCGCGGGCGCGTCGAGATTACTTCGCTTTCGCGGTCAGGCTCTGCACGGCCGCGAGCGCCTGCGCGACGTTCTCATCCGGCGCGACGCCGGTGATGGTCCGGGCGATCTTGCCGTCCTTCGACACGATGAACGTGGTGCGCTCGGCGAAGTCGTGGCCGATCTCCGCGCCGCGCACGTCCTTCTGCCCGGGCTTGCCCTGGTGCACCTGAAGCTCGTAGGACTTCGCGATGCGGCCGTCGGCGTCGGAGGCGGTCGGGAACTTGCCCGCACAGAAGTTCGGATCCCTGGAGAAATCGTTGAGCCGCTCGATGCTGTCGAGCGACACGCCGACGATGGTCGCGCCGGCGGCGGTGAACTGGTCCTTGGTTTCCGCGAAGGTATGCGCCTGCAGATCGCAGCCGCCCGTATAAGCCGATGGATAGAAGTAGACGACCACCGGGCCCCTGGCGAGTGCGTCCCTGAGCGAGTACGTGAAGGGCTTGCCGGCGAGCGACGCCTGCGCCGTGAACTGCGGCGCGCTCACTCCCGCCTGCAGCGCGGCCAGCGCGGGCACCGAGGCGAGACAGGCACAAAGAGAGAGGAGTCGGCGCATGTCCATGGAGCACCTCGGCGCTTGAAGGGGGCCGTTATCATGGCATGCGGCGGCGGCGGGCTTGCACGAGTGTCACCGGGAACGTCAATCTTTTTATTTAATATCATTCGCTTACGTGCGCATCGCCCCCGGGAGCGCACGGCTGTAATCTCCCTGTAACCTGTGCGCATTGCGGCGCTTTGGGATTCGGTGAGGGGCTCCGAATCTGGTGAAGCCGTCAAGGCACGCAGGGCCGGCCGCTGCTACAAGGAAGATTCAGGGGGCTCGATATGCGCAACCTCGATGGCCTGTCCGGAATCGCCGCCCGCATGCGGCGCGCGACCGCGTCGGCGCTCTTGCTCGCCTGCGCCGGCACCGCCGTGCTCGCCGCCGATTCTTCCGGCCTCGCACGGCTGCCCGGCCACGTGAACGGCAACGCGCGGCCGCAGTTCGACCTCGGCCGCGCACCCGACTCGCTCGCAATGCACGGCCTCGAGATCGTGTTCGCCAAGACCGCCTCGCAGCAGCGTGCCATCGAGGCGCTGATCGCCGCGCAGCAGGACCCGCATTCCCCGCAGTACCACCAGTTTCTGACGCCGGCGCAGTACGGCGCGCGCTTCGGCGCGAGCAAGGCGACGGTGGCCGCGGTCAGCAGCTGGCTCACGGCGAACGGCTTCACCGTCGAGGCGCTGCCGGCCAACCGCTCGGAGCTGCGTTTCTCGGGCAGCAAGGCCCAGGTGGAAACGGCCTTCCACACCCAAATCGACCTCTTCGAGGTGGATGGCGTGCGGCACTTCGCCAACGTGAGCGACCCCGAGGTTCCCGCCGGACTCGCACCGGCGATCATGACCATCCACGGCCTGCACGACTTCTATCCGAAGGCCAACGTCAAGCGCTGGCCCGCCCACGGCGCCGGCGCCAAGCCGCAGATTACCTATGACGGCGGCCAGGAGAACTGGGTCGGACCCGGAGATTTCGCCGTCATGTACAACGTCGGGCCGCTGTACAACGCCGGCATCAACGGTACCGGTATGACCATCGCGGTCGTCGGCGAGAGCGAGATCGATTCCACGGTGGCCAATACCTTCTGGGCGGGCGTCGGCATCGCGACACCGCCGGCGATCACCACCATGACGGTCCCGACGGCCGATGGAGGAAGTCCTGTCGGACAGACGATGGACCAGAACGAGGAGGAGGCCTACCTCGACGTCGAGGTCGCAGGCGGCATCGCGCCGGGCGCCCGCATCGTGCTGATCGCCGACGCCAACGCCGGCACCGCCTTCCAGTACGCCATCGAGCAGAAGATCGGCCAGGTCATCAATGTCTCTTTCAGCTCCTGCGAGAGCACGATCGGCTCCGATAACTCCGCCGTCGACGTCCTGTTCGCCCAGGCAGCCACCCAGGGCCAGACGGTCGTGGTCGCGAGCGACGATGCCGGCGTCGCCGGCTGCGAGTCGAATCTCTTCACGCAGGGGACGCTGGCCACCAGCGGCTTCGCCGTCAGCGGTCTCGCCTCGAGCCCGCATGCCCTCTCGGTCGGCGGTACCGACTTCGACCCGACACAGCCGCAGAGCTGGGCGACGACCAACGCGCCCGGAACCCTTGTCAACGCGCAGGCGCACATCCCGGAGATGGTGTGGAACGACACCTGCGCCAATCCGGTGTACGCCAAGGCTCTCGCCACCACCGCGATCGCCTTCTGCAACGAGGCGCAGTTCAACGGCACGGCGAACATATTCCTCGAGATCGCCGGCAGCGGCAGCGGCGTAAGCAGCTGTCTCTCGGTCGATGCCACGAGCAACGCCTGCAGCGGGGGCTACCCGGTTCCGAGCTGGCAGTCCGGGGTCGCCGGGATCCCCGCAAACCTCAGCGGACGCGCGGTGCCGGATGTCACGAGCTTCGCCGGCGGCTGGGTGATCTGCTCGTACGACAACGCCACCTGCGATCCGACCAACATGAGCGACGTCGACATCGTCGGCGGCACCTCCTCCTCCACGCCCGCGGTGTCCGCGCTCATCGCGCTGCTCGATCAGGCAACGGGCGGCGGATCGGGCCTGGTCAATCCGACGCTCTACCAGCTGGCCGCGGCCGAATACGGCACGCCCGCGGCGCCCAATGTGACCGCCACCACCGACTGCAACGCGAGCCTCGGCCTGGCGATCGGCGCGGACTGCGTCTTCTATAACATCACCGCCGGCAGCGCCGCGACGCCCTGCACGGTCGCGAGCTACAACGATGTGAGCAGCGCGCCGCCCAGCACCTGCGGCGGCGCCGGGGCCGGCCAGACGAACGGCATCATGGAGCTTTCCGGCGTGGCGCAATACGCGGCAGGCGCCGGCTTCAACCTCGCCACCGGTCTCGGCAGCATCAATGCGGCGAACCTGGTGCTCGCGGTGTACCTGCCGGCGCCCACCGGACTCGCGGCCACACCGGGCGGACAATCGGTGAAGCTCGACTGGACCGCGGACGCGCACGCCGCGACCTACAACATCTACCAGGCGAGCGCCAGCGGACAGG
>DATKPR010000144.1:0-51192 GCA_035523985.1 Steroidobacteraceae bacterium
CCTTGTTGGACGGATGTTCACTATCGGACGCGCGCCGGTGCGACAATCGTCCCCGGTCGCACCGTGCGTGGAGCACGGGGAGCTTGCATGATCGTTCGTATCTGGCATGGCCGCACGCCGCGAGGCGTCGCGGATGAGTACGCTGCGTTCCTCGCGCGCCGCGCTATTCCCGACTATAGGGCGGTGCCCGGCAATCTCGAGGCCGCGGTTTACCGGTGCGACGAGGGCGAGATCACCCATTTCCTCACCGTGAGCCGCTGGGTGAGCGAGGAGGCGATTCGAGCCTACGCGGGCGATGAGCTCCTCAAGTCGAGGTTCTACCCCGAGGACACCGGCTATCTCCTCGAGTTCGAGCCGCAGGTCGTGCACTACGAGGTCGTCGGCCGCGCTCCCTGAGGCTCGGGCGGCTCACCAGCCGATGCCGTAATCCTGTCCGAAATTGCTCGCCGCGCCCCACAGCGTGCCGTGCTCACGATCGACCATGATCGCGGTGATGGGTCCGGAGGTGCGTTCCTCGTACTCGGGCTTGTAGCCCATGCGCACCAGCTCGTTGCGCACCCAGGACGGCGTCGAGGCGTTGAGCGTCACGCGGCCGGGGAAGGATTCGTGCTGGCCGAAGGAGTCGCGCATCTGGTAGCTGGTGATGTTGGCCGCCTCGGCCGCCTCCTGGATCGTCATGTCGAACTCGACCACGTTCAGGAAGAACTGCAGCAGATTCTGATCCTGGGTATCCCCGCCCTGCACCGAGAACACGAGCCAGGGCTTGCCGTCCTTGAGCGCCATCGACGGAGTGAGCGTCGCACGCGGGCGCTTGCCGGGCTCGAGCACGTTGTAGGGATCCTCGCGCGGATCGAGCACGAAGCTCTGCATGCGCTGCGAGAGGCCGATCCCGGTGCGGCCGGCGATCACCGCGGGCGTCCAGCCCCCGGAGGGCGTCACCGACACGGCCCAGCCGTTCTCATCCGCCGCCTGCACGCTGGTGGTGCCCAGGCGGAACGTGCGGTCGAACTCCTCCATCGATACCGGCAGCTGCGCCGGCATCTTCGAGTGCCAGTCCGCGAGGTACTTCAGATAGGGATTCCTGCCGCCCTCGTACGGGTAGGGATCGCCCGGGCGGATGTCGGGATCGTTCCTGTCGGGGCGCACGAGCTTGGCGCGCTCGCGGGCGTAGTCCTTGGAGAGCAGCCCCTGGATGGGCGGCGCCGGCGCATAGCTCGGATCGCCGTAGTAGAAGTCACGGTCGGCGTAGGCGAGGTTCATCGCCTGGTAGAGGGTGTGGATGTAGCGGGCGCTGTCGTAGCCCATCGACTTCAAATCGAAATTCTCGAGGATGTTGAGCGCCTGCAGCATCACCGGCCCCTGCACCCAGGGCTGCAGCTTGTACACGTCGATCCCCTTGTAGCGGGTGTGTACCGGCTCCTCGATCTTCACCTTCCAGTTGGCGAGGTCCTCCAGGGTGAAGAGCCCGCCGAGCTCGCGCACCGAGCGCACCAGGTCGCGGGCGATATCGCCCTTGTAGAAGCGGTCGTAGGCGGCATAGATCGCGGCCTTGCGGTCCTTGCCGGCCCTGAGCGCATCGCGCTCGGCCTCGACCAGCTTACGGAGCGTGGCGGCGAGATCGGGCTGGCGGAACATCTCACCGGGCTGCGGCCCTTCGTGCCCGGATGATCCCAGGTGCGGCAGCATGACGCGCCTCGAGTCCGGCCATTCCTTGAGCTTGTCCTTGTAGTGCTCGATGGTGCCCGCGAGCATCTGGTCCATCGGGAAGCCATCGGCCATCTCAATGGCAGGCGCGAGCACCTCCCCTAAGCTCCTCGTGCCGTACTCGGCCAGCATGGTCATGAGGCCCCCGGGGGTTCCCGGGGTGACGGCCGCGAGCGGGCCGTACTCGGGCGGGTAGCGCATGCCGAGCTTGTGGAAGTACGCGGGCGTCGCCCCGGTGGGGGCGACCCCTAAGCCGTTGATGGCGATCACCTTGCCGGTGTGCGGGTTGTAGATGAGCGCCTGCGTCTCGCCGCCCCACGAGAGCGTCGTCCAGGCGGTCGCAGTCGCCGCGATCATGGCGCACGCGGCATCCACCGCGTTGCCGCCGCGGGCGAAAATCTGCGCGCCGGCGCTCGCCGCAATCGGCTTGCCGGTGACCGCCATCCAGTGCTGGCCGTAGAGCGGGGGTTTCTGGGTCCGCGCACCGGCCTGCGGCCCGCCGAAAACGACGCTGGCGCTGACCGCCGCGGCGATCAGGCGCCCCGCGAAGCCGCCACCGCCAGCCGGGGATTTCTTTTTCGACTTTCTGGACCTTGGCATGGGCTCTCCTTCACGGCGAAGGAGCCAGCATATGGCAGACTTCCCCCGAGCGCACCCGAGGACGGGCGCGTGCAATGGTCTGTAACAATGCAGGCGACAGTCACCGGTCTTCGCGTCTACCCCGTGAAATCCGCGCACGGCATCGGGCGCGCGCGCGTGCCGCTCACGGCGCGGGGCCTCGAGTGGGACCGGCACTGGATGCTCGTCAACCCCCGGGGCGTGTTCCTTACCCAGCGCACGCACCCGCAGCTGGCGCGCCTGGTGCCGGAGGTGCGCGACGATGCCCTGATATTGCAGTTTCCGGGACTGCCGCCGCTTGGGGTGCCGCTCACTTTGCCCGGCACGCCCGCGCATGTGAGGGTCTGGGACGACAGCTGCGTGGGGCTCGATGAGGGCGCCGAAGCGGCCGGGTGGGTGAGCCGGGCGATCGGCGAGGAGCTGCGCCTGGTGCGCGCACCGCCCGGGATGCGGCGCAACGCGAACCCCCGATTTGCCGGCCTCACGCCCGCGCCCATCGGCTTTCCGGATGGCTACCCGATCCTCGTGTGCAACGAGGCATCCCTCGAGGATCTGAACTCGAGGCTCCCGCAGCCCGTACCGATGGACCGCTTTCGCCCGAACCTGGTGCTGCAGGGACTGCCTGCCTGGGCCGAGGACCGGATCGACACGCTCACGATCGGCCCGGTGACCCTGAAGCTCGTGAAACCGTGCACCCGCTGCACCATTCCCTCCATCGACCAGGACACGGGTGCGCCCTCGACCGATCCGGCGCCGGCGCTGAAGAAATTCCGGTTCAGCCGCGAGCTGAAGGGCGTTATGTTCGGTGAGAACGCCGTCATCGTTTCCGGGGTCGGTACGAGCCTCGAAACGGGGGCCGCAGCACACGCCTCGCTCGAGGGATGAGGGGCCGCGCGCCCCCCGGCGGTAATTCTCTACATCGCTGAAAATCCACGGGTTCCGTCGAGGGAAGGAAGCGCGACGCAGCTCGCGGGATCGCGCTTTCGTCGGCGTCGCGCGACTCAAACTGTGCGCAGCGCACGGCCCCGCCGCAGCCCCTTCCGCCACACTTCCGAGGCTCGAATTAGGGAAGAAGCGTGAACCATTTGGCATTCGGTCTCGGCGCCGTGGCCGGACTCTGGTGTGCGGCACTCGGTTACGGAGCGTGGTATTTCCTGCGCTCGCGCAGCGCCGGTGTCTTCAATGCCGACGCGGCCCGTCAGGCCGTATTCGAGCAGTGGCCGACCACCGCGCTGATCCTCGATCCGCAGACGATGCGCATCGTCGCCGCGAACCCCGCGGCGCTGCGCAATACGGGCTACTCCTTCGACGACGTCCGCCGGATCTCCTTCACCCAGCTCTTCAGCGCCGAGGGCGTGGATGAGCAGGTATTGCTCGCCAGGCTCCAGGAAGCCACCTCGCGCTCGCCGATGGAGCTGCGGCAGAGCTGCAAGGACGGCTCGCTGCGTAACGTCGAGGCGAGCTGCCATTCCATTCAGCTGGACGGCCGCACGGTGCTGGCGGTCGCCGTCCACGACGTGACCGTGCGGCGCGTGGTCGAGAGCCAGATGCTGCAGCGGCATCAGCACCTCGATCACCTCGCGCATCACGACCAGCTCACCGGGCTTCCCAATCGGCTCTATCTCGCCGCCCATCTGCCCGATGCCCTGGTCGAAGCGAGGGAGAAGGGCACGACGCTCGCCGTGCTGTTCCTCGATCTCGACCGCTTCAAGCATGTCAACGACTCGCGCGGCCACGAGACCGGCGACAAGCTCCTCAAGACGGTCGCGCAGCGCATTCGCACCACCATCCGCGCCCAGGACGTGGTGGTGCGCATGGGTGGCGACGAATTCGTCGTCATCATGAAGGACGTCAAGAACACCGAGAAGGTGAACGAGGCGGCCGAACGCATCAACCAGGCGCTCTCGGCCCCCATGGTGGTCGACGGCCGCACGCTCGTCACCACGGTCAGCATCGGCGTCGCGCTCTACCCGCGCGACGGCATCGACATGGGCGAGCTGCTGCGCCACTCGGATACCGCGATGTACCAGGCGAAGGATCGCGGCCGCAACAACTTCCAGCTGTTCAGTCCCGCGATGGACCGGCGCCTGAAGGAACGCATCGCGGTCGAGGCCTCGCTCCGTACCGCGCTCCAGACGCGCCAGCTCGAGGTGCATTACCAGCCGATCGTCGAGATCGAGACGCACCGCGTGGTGGCGATGGAAGCGCTCATGCGCTGGAAGCACCCGAGCCAGGGATTCGTGCGGCCGGAGCGCTTCGTGCGCATCGCCGAAGAAGCCGGTCTCATACTGCCCATCGGCGAGTTCGTGCTGCAGCGGGCCATCGAGGACATGGTGCGCTGGCGCAACAAGGGCCGGGAGCTCGTTCCGGTCGCCATCAACGTCTCCGCCGTGCAGCTGCAGCGCTCGAACCTCGCCGAGACCATCACCCGTCTCGCCCGCCAGCACGGGCTCGAGCCCACGATGCTGCAGATCGAGCTCACCGAGAGCGCCGTATTCGAGCGGCGCGAGGCGCGCGCCCGCGAGGCCGCGCAGGATGCGGTCGCGAAACTGCGCGAGCTCGGCATCCACATCGCGATCGATGACTTCGGCACCGGCTACTCGAGCCTGTCGTATCTGAAGCGCTGGCGCGTCGACACGCTCAAGATCGACCGCAGCTTCGTGCGCGATCTCGTGACCGACATGTCGGATCTTGCGATCGTAAGCGCCATCATCGCCATGGCGCGCCACCTGCACATCGAGGTGGTGGCCGAGGGCATCGAGGGCTGGCCGCAGCTCGAGAAGCTGCGCGCGCTCGGCTGCGCCTACGCGCAGGGCTATCTGTTCGCGCGCCCGGCCGCGGCCGAGGAGTGCGACCGCTTCCTCTGCGGCGAGCCGCTCGATCTCACGCAGCGCATGCCGGTGCTCGACATCCTGGAAGCCACGGGCACGCAGGACAGCCGGCCGCTGCGCGCCTCGCGCTGAGCTCCCCAACATCCGCCGCCAGCGGCGGACGTGCGAGAATGGGCCGATGGAGCCCCGGGGGCAGTGCGCGGATGCGGTACTGATGGTCGAGCCGAAGGCCTTCGGCTTCAATTCCGACACGGCCCGCACGAACGCCTTCCAGCACGCCGAGGTCAACCCGGCTGCCGCCGGCGCCGCCCAGGCGCTGGCGCTCGCCGAGTTCCGCCAGGTCGCCGGCGCGCTCGCGAGCGAGGGGGTGGCGGTGTGCACGGTGGCGGACACGGCGGCACCGGTGAAGCCCGACGCGGTGTTTCCCAACAACTGGGTGTCCTTCCATCAGGACGGGACGCTGGTCCTCTATCCGATGCAGAGCGCGAGCCGCCGTCCCGAGCGCCGCCAGGACGTGATCGAGTCGGTCGTCGCGCGTTTGGGCTTCAAAGTCGCCCACCTGCTCGATCTCACCCACTTCGAAGGCGAGGGGATGTACCTCGAGGGCACGGGGAGCCTGGTGCTCGACCACGCCCAGCGTGTCGCTTATGCCTGCGCCTCGCCGCGCACCCACCCGGCGCTGGTCGCCGAATGGGCACGGGAGCTCGGCTACGAGCCGGTGGTTTTTCACGCGGCGGATGCCGCCGGCGTGCCGCTCTATCACACCAACGTGCTCATGTGGATCGGGGAGCGCGCGGCAGTGGTCGGCACGGCGGCGATCGCCGCGGCCGACCGCGCCGCCGTGCTCGGGCGGCTGCGCGCGAGCGGCCGCGAGGTGCTCGAGATCGGACACGGCGAAATTGCGCAGTTCGCCGGCAACATGCTCGAGCTGGGCACCTGGGACGAGGCGCTCGGGGACTCGCGGGTGCTGGTCATGTCCGAGAGCGCGCGCCGCTGCCTCGCTCCCGACACCTACGCGCGGCTTTCCGGGTGCACGGACGCGGTGCTCGCGGTGCCCATTCCCACCATCGAGCGCCTCGGGGGCGGGAGCGTGCGCTGCATGCTGGCCGAGGTTTTTGGACGGTCATGATCGAGCTCATCGTCAAGGTGCTCGGCTCCTATCTGCTCGGCTCGGTCGTCGGGAGTCTGCTCATCGGCAAGCTCCGCGGCGTCGACATCCGCACCCTGGGCAGCGGCAACGCCGGCGCCACCAACATGCTGCGCACCCAGGGCAAGGCCGCCGCCCTCGCGGTGCTCATCATCGACACGGGCAAAGGCTGGCTCGCGACCGCCGTGATCGCACCGTGGCCGTGGCCGGCCGCCGCCGCGCTTGCCGACGACGAGCCGACGGGTCGCGCGCTCCTCGTCGCGGCCTGCGGCCTCGCGGTGATTCTCGGGCACGTCTACCCGGTATGGCATGGGTTCCGCGGCGGCAAGGGTGTCGCCACCTTCGTCGGTGCCGTGCTCGGGATCGGCAGCTACCTGCTGCTGGTCATGGTGGCCGTGTGGCTCATGATGGTGGTGCTCTTCGGGTTCGTCGGTCTCGCTTCCATGGTGGGCGTCGTCGCCGTGGCGGCGGCCATGGCGGTGCACTCCGCTCCGCGGGCGCTGCTCGGCTTCGGCATCCTCGCCGCGTTGCTCATTCTTTATACGCATCGCGGCAACATCGAACGCATGCTCGCCGGAACCGAGTCGCGGGCGCAGCGCCTCTGGCTCTTCGGATCCAGGCGGAGCCGGCGCTGATGCGCGCCACCCCGCTCGCCGCACAGGTGTTCGCGCAGCTCGCCGACGGCCGCTTCCACTCGGGCGAGGAGCTCGCGAAGTCGCTCGGGGTGAGCCGCAGCGCCGTATGGAAGGCGGTCGGAGCGCTGCGGACCCTGAGCGTCGAGCTCGAGGCCGTGCGGAACCGCGGCTACCGGCTCGCGGCTGCGACCGAGCCGCTCGATGCGGCACGCATCCGCTCGCAGCTCCCGCGCGAGGTGCAAAAGCACGTCGCGAAGCTCGAGACCGTCTGGTCCACGGCCTCTACCAACACCGCGCTCCTCAACCGTCCGGCTCCCCGGAGCGGGACGAGCGAGGTGCTGCTCGCCGAGCACCAGAGTGCCGGCCGCGGCCGGCGCGGGCGCGCCTGGCTCGCGCCTCCCGGCGGGGCGATCTGTCTTTCCCTGAGCTGGACGTTTCCGGCGGTGCCGCCGGATCTGGGCGCGCTCGGGCTCGCCGTGGGCGTGTGTGCTCTGCGGGCGCTGCACGCGCTCGGTGTTCGCGGGGCGGGTCTGAAGTGGCCGAACGACCTGCTCGTCGGCGGGCGCAAGCTCGCAGGGGTGCTCATCGATCTGCGCGCCGAGTCCGCGGGTCCGGCCTATGTCGTGATCGGTATCGGGCTCAACGTGGCGCTCGGTTCCGGGTTGCTGCAGAAGATCGCCGCGGCGGGACCGCCGGCCGCGGATCTGGCGAGCGCGGGCCTCGTCTCGCCGGCGCGCAACGGCGTGGCGGCGCGCCTCGTCAGCCATTCGATCGACGGGCTGATCGCCTTCGGGCGCGACGGACTGAAGCCCTTCATCGAGGAGTGGCGCGCGGCGGATGCGCTGCGCGGCCGTCCGGTGGAGGTGAAGACGGTCGAGGGCGCGAGCTCGCGCGGGCTCGCGCGCGGGATCGACGCGCACGGGGCGCTCGTGGTCGAGACACCCGCGGGCCTCGCGCGCTTCATCTCGGGCGACGTGAGCGTGAGGCCGGCCTGAGATGGACATGCTGCTCGTCGACGTCGGCAACACCCGCATCAAGTGGGCGCGGCTTCGCGGCAATCGACTGGCGCGCGGCAAGGCCGCGGTGCACTCCGGATGGCGGCCCGCCGACTACGCCCGTCATCTCCTGCCTGCGGCGCATGGCATCAACGGCATGATCGTCGCGAGTGTCGCGGGCGCGCGCCTCAACCGCGCGCTCCGGTCAGCGGCGCGCCGCGCCCATGTCGCCATCCGGTTCGTCACCGTCCCGCGGCGCGCGGGCGGGGTGACGGTCGGGTACGCCGAGCCCTGGCGGCTCGGGGTCGATCGCTTCGCCGCGCTGGTCGGGGCGCACGCTCTGTTCACGGGGGTGCCGCTGTGCGTGGTCGGGGTCGGGACCGCTCTGACCATCGACCTGCTCGACGCTGCCGGGCGCCATCGCGGTGGCGTGATCGTGCCGGCGCCGGACCTGATGATGAGTACGCTCCTCAGTGAAACCCACGGCATCCGCCGCCGCGCGCACGGCGGGGCCGTGCGCGCGCCCGGGCTCTTCGGCCGCTCGACCCGGGACGGGATCGAGCTCGGCGCGCGCTACGCGGCCGCGGCGCTCATCGACCGGGCGGTGGAGGAGGGCTCATCGACCCTCGGGCGCGAGCCGCTGGTGCTCCTCACCGGGGGCGGTGCCGCTACGCTGCGCACGCTGCTGCGCAGCCGCTGCGTCGGCGTGCCGGACCTGGTGCTCAAGGGTCTGGCGGTGCTCGCGCGCGCCACGCCCCGCGCACGCCGCAGTTGATCTAGAATCCCCGCTCGTGCGCAACGCCTTCATCGCGCTGCTCGTCGCCAACCTCGTGTACTTCGCCTGGGCGCGCTGGGTGGATCAGCCCAAGGCGCCGCTCGTGAACGAGGCCCTCGCCAGGCTCCCGCGCCTGAAGCTTCTCTCCGAGCTGCCGCCCGAGCAGCGTCCCGCGACCAACACCAGGACCGTGCTGAATGAGACGCCGGCGTGCCTGTCGGTCGGTCCCTTCGGCGATATCACCAACGCCGCCAGGGCGGCGGGCATCCTCACGGGCAAGGGCTTCGCCCCGCAGCAGCGCGCCGAGGAGGGCGGCACCGCGGAGGGCTTCTGGGTGTACGTCGGGGGACTGAAGAACGACGTCGAGGCCGACCGGGTGCGGGTGAGTCTGGAGAAGGGCGGCATCAGGGACGCGCTCGTCATGCCGGCGGGCTCCGAGCCCGACCGCCGGGTATCGCTCGGCCTCTTCAGTGACAAGGCGCACGCGGATCAGCGCGCGGGGGCTGTGAAGCGCATGGGCTTCAAGGCGGAGGTCGCCGAGCACAAGCTGCCGCAGACGGTGTACTGGATCGATCTCACGCCGCGGCCCGGCATGACGACGGTGCCGCTCGCCGATCTCTTCGCGGAAGGGGTGGGCTCGCGGATCACGGTGCAGCCCTGCCCGGCACCGCCCTCACCGCAGGCGACTGCCGCGGCGGCGCCCGCGAGCGCGCCGGCCCCGGCAGGCACCGCGACGCCGCCCGCCGCCACCGCCGCACCGGCGCAGCCGCGGGCCACGACCGCACCGGCACCGACCCACATCGCGGCAGCGCGCAAGGCCTCGCCTCCCGTCCGCCGCTGAATCAGCGACCCGGTCGGCTCCTCCTATAGAGCTCGACCGCGGTGCCTTCGGGCGGCACGGCGAAGGGCCCCTGGTGCGTGAACCCGAGCCGTCCGAGTATGCCGACCGAGCGGGTGTTGTCGCTTCTGACGATCGCGTAGAGGGGATCGATGCCGAGGGAGCCTTCGGCATGGCCGATCACCGCACGCGCCCCCTCCGTGGCGTAGCCCTGTCCCACCCACGCAGGCAGCAGTGCGAACCCCAGGTCGGGGCCGGCAAGAAATTCGCGCCGCACGAGTCCGCAGGTGCCGATCGCCTGCGCGGCAGCGCGCAGCTGCATGACGTACATGCCGAAGCCGTGTGCGTCATACTGCGACCAGATGCGCGATTCGATGTAGCGCTCGGCGTCGGCCACGGTGCGCACGCCGCGGTCGCCGATGTACCTGAGCCAGGCGGGGTCGTTGAGCAGGGCGACCAGAAACGCGGCATCCGCTGCCGCCACGGGACGCAGATCGAGCCGCGGGGTCCGCAGTGTCGGCGGCAGCTTCAGGTGTCCGTTGGGCACTGCGGGCGCGCTGGGTACAATCCTTCGGATCTGGTGCCGCCGGTCTGGATTGAACAGACGACCTGCCGCTTACAAGGCGGCTGCTCTGCCACTGAGCTACGGCGGCGACGCTGCGGATTGTAAGGCCGATCCGGGATGCCGAGAACAACGAGGGGCAATACCATGACTCAGCCGATCGACTCGAGCTCGAGTACCTCTGCGCCCCGGGCCTGGGAGCCGACGCACCCGCGCGAGGCAGCGCGGCTCTTCGCCTCCCTCACGTCGCGGTGGTGGATCGCGGGCGGTTGGGCACTCGATCTGTTCATGGGAATGGAGAGCCGGCCGCACGGGGATCTCGACATCGGGGTCCTGCGACGTGAGGCGGCACAGGTCATCGAGGCGCTGCGCGACTGGGAGCTCTTCGAGGCGCAGGACGGCAGGCTGCTGCGCCTGCATCAGCGGGAGCCGCGCCCGCAAGTGAACTCGCTCTGGTGCCGGCCGCGGGGCGGGTCCCGCTGGGTTTTCGAGCTGCTGCTCGATGACTCGGACGGCGAGGCGTGGGTGTTCCGGCGCCAGAGGGACATTCGCCGGCCGCTCGCCGCGGCGATCCGCTGCGACCGGACGCGCATCCCCTATCTGGCGCCGGAGATCGGGCTGCTCTACAAGGCTCAGCGTCCGCGGGCCGGGGACGAGCTCGATTTCCGCAATGTCGCGCCGCGACTCGATGACGGCGCGCGCGCGTGGCTTCACGACGCGCTGACCCGCATCGAGCCGGATCATCCCTGGCTCGAGGCTCTCGCCGCGACGCGCGGCAAGGAGTACGCATGAGACCCAGGACCGTGCTGCGCGCCCCCGGTGCGCTGTTTACGGGCGTCGCGCTCGTCACGCTCGCCTCGGCGCCTGCCGCTGCCGCGGGTCCGGCCGCCGCTGCCGCTGGCGCCGCGGTGATGGCGCCCATCGAGGAATACCTCGCGACTCCGGTCGCCGAAGCCGCGCTCGCCAGGAGTGCCGCGCCCGCTTCGATCTCCGGCCAGGCCACGGTGATGGTGCTCACGAAGCAGGGCTACCGCACCGTCGCCCGGGGCACGAACGGCTTCACCTGCCTCGTCGAGCGCTCGTGGATGTCGCCGTTCGCGAGCGCGCAGTTCTGGAATCCGAGGATGCGCGGGCCCGTGTGCTACAACCCGGCGGCGTCCGGGTCGATCCTCGAATACACGCTATTGCGCACCCGGCTGGCCCTCGCCGGGCGCACGAAGGAGCAGATGCTGGAGGACATCCGGGCTGCGCTCGCGCACCACCAGCTGCCCATGCCCGCGCCCGGCGCCATGTCCTACATGATGTCGAAGGACGGGGTGCTCGGCGATGCGCTGACCCACTGGCATTCACATCTCATGTTCCACGTACCGAAGACCGACGCGGCCAGCTGGGGCGCGAACCTCGAGGGCTCTCCGGTCGTGCTCGACGACCGCCCCTTGCCCGAGCCCGAGACGGTCTTCCTCGTGCCGGTGGCGCGCTGGTCGGACGGCTCCGCGGCGCCGCCGGTGTCGCCATGAGATCCCTCTTGCACGCCCTCGCGGCGCTCGTCACCACCGCCGCGCTCATCTGGTTCGGTACGGGGCTCGCGCCCGAGTGGCCACTCATGTGGGTCGCGCCGGCCGCGGTGCTGCTCTACGCCTTGAACGCCGGCGCCGGCGCGACCGCCCTGGTCGCGGCCGGGGCGATGATGCTCGGGGGCACGAACCTCTGGAGCTATCTGCACGGCGCCTTGAGCGTGCCGCTCGCGATCCTGGTGCGCATCTATCTCATCGAGGGCGTGGTGTTCGCGCTCGCGGTGCTGCTGTTCCGTGCGCTCGCCAGGCGCGGGGCCTACTGGAGCGCGCTGCTCGCCTTCCCGGCAGTGCTCGTCTCCTTCGAGTGGCTCCTCAATCTCACCTCGCCGCACGGCACCGGCGCGAGCCTCGCCTATACCCAGCTCGCCTTCCTGCCGTTCCTGCAGCTCGCCTCGATTACCGGTCCCTGGGGCATGAGCTTCCTGCTGCTCGCCTTTCCGGCCGCACTCGCGCTCGCGAGCCACCTGCGCAAGGACCACGCGAAGGAGGGCTACCGGATCCTCGGCGCCACCGCGGCGGTCGTCGTCGCGGTGCTGCTCTTCGGCACCGTGCGTCTGCTCTCGCCGCCGCCCGCCGGTTCGCTCGTCAAGGTGGGGCTCGTGGCCTCCGATGGTCCGAACGAGCGCGTGGCGGAGGACGGCGCGCCGGCGGATCAGCTCTTCAAGGAGTATGCGACCCGCGTCGCGCAGCTCGCCAGCGAGGGCGCGAGCGTCGTCGTGCTGCCCGAGAAGACCGCCGTGGTCGTCGATCCCGACCTGCCGCGCACCGACCAGGAATTCCAGTCGCTGGCGGACGAAAACCACGTGCGGGTGGTGGTGGGGGTCCTGCGGGTCTCACCGCCCGGCGCGGGCCACCCCGAGAAGCGCAGGTACAACGAGGCGCGCGTTTATACACCGGGCGAGCCGGTGGCGAGCTACGACAAGGAGCACATGCTGCCGCCGTTCGAGTCGAATCTGACGCCGGGCACCACGCTCACGCTGCTGCGCGCGAGCGCCGGTGCGGGCACCTGGGGTGTCGCGATCTGCAAGGACATGGACTTCACGCAGCTCTCGCGCCGCTACGGCGAGGCGGGGGCCGGTCTCATGCTGGTACCGGGATGGGACTTCTTCGTGGACGCGATCTCGCACGGCCACATGGCCATCATGCGCGGCGTCGAGTCGGGCTTTGGGGTGGTGAGAAGCGCCAAGGGCGGCACCCTCTATGTGAGCGACAACCGCGGCCGGATCATGGCCGAGATCAACAGCGACGCGGTGCCCTTCACGGCGCTCATGGCGTCGGTGCCCGGGATCCACGATCGCACGCTGTTCCTGGTCCTCGGAGACGCGTTCGCCTGGGTCGCGGTGGCGCTCCTGGCGCTGTGCCTGGTGCAGCTCGTCATGAGCCGCCCGGCACGCTGAGGCGGCGCTTCAGTTCCCGAGGGCGCGGCGGTCCGTGCCGCTTGCGGACGATTCGGCCGGGGCTTCCGGAGGAGCGGGCTCCGGCGCGCTGCGCTCGAGGAGCGCCTGGGCGAACAGCGCTTCGGCGGGGTAGCCGGTGCGCGCCTGGATCCAGCGAAAGGCGGATTCGAGCGAGGCGGCGCTCCAGAGCACGTGGCCATCCGCGCTCGAGATTTCCCAGGGCGCGAACGTGCGGCTGTCGCCGCGGTAGCGCACGATGCGCGTGATGCTCTCGATGCGCACACGCCAGGCGTTCGGCTCGATCTCTTCGACACAGCAATCCATGGCGCTTCCCCGAAGACTTCCCTGCAACCGCGGCCGCGACTCGCCGTGGCGCGGTTGTGCGGGCGAGAGCATAAGCCCGTTGTTGTGCGACGCAACTTGATTGAACATATGGCCTTGAACTGGAGCTGAGACGTGACCGGGCGAATCCGCAGCCGCGCCTCCCAAACCGGGCGATCATCGAGATGCAATGAAAATCGTCACCTACAACATCAACGGAATCGGGGCGCGGCTCGGGAATCTCCTGCGCTGGCTCGATGAGAGCAGGCCCGAGGTCGTGTGTCTGCAGGAACTGAAGGCGCCGCAGGAGAACTTTCCCGAGCTGGCGATCCGGGGCGCGGGCTACGGCGTCATCTGGCACGGACAGAAGAGCTGGAACGGCGTGGCGGTCCTCGCCAGGGGCAGCGAGCCGGTCGAGATCCGCCGCGCGCTGCCCGGCGATCTCGCGGACGTCCACAGCCGCTACATCGAGTGCCGGGTATTCGGGCTCGTGGTCGGGTGTCTGTACCTGCCGAACGGCAACCCGGCGCCGGGACCGAAGTTCGATTACAAGCTCAAGTGGCTGGAGCGGCTCATCGCTCACGCCGCCGAGCTCGTCGTGAGCCCGGCGCCCGTGGTCCTGGCGGGCGACTACAACGTCATTCCGACGGAGCGGGATGTGTACAAGCCCGAGCGCTGGCTGAAGGACGCGCTCTTCCGGGTGGAAGTTCGCGAGGCCTTCGCGCGGCTGGTGGGGCAGGGGTGGACGGACGCGATCCGTGCGCGGCATCCGGATGCGACGATCTACACCTTCTGGGACTTTTTCCGCAACGCCTATGAGCGCGATGCGGGCCTGCGCATCGATCATCTGCTGCTCAATCCGGCGGCGCGGATGCGCCTCACCGATGCGGGCGTCGACCGGGCGGTGCGCGGCTGGCCGAAGCCGAGCGATCACGCGCCCACCTGGATCGAACTTGCCGACTGAGGTGGGGGGCTGATGGAGCCGGGTGAACGGCGTCGCCGGGAGGGAGCCAGAGCCCGCCGGGTGGGCGGAACCCGGGTCCCGCAGCTGCCGTGGCGCGCGGTGACCAACCCGTACGCGCCGATGCAGGTCCTGAACGCAGAGCAGCTCGATGCGATTCACCTGACGTCCCTGCGGATACTCGAGGAGCTCGGCATCGAGGTGATGTCACAGCGCGCCCGCGACACGCTGCGCGCCGCCGGTGCCGAGGTCGATGCGGCGACGGCCACGGTGCGGGTCGATCGGGGTCTGGTCGCGCAGGCGCTTGCCACCGCGCCGGCGTCGTTCACGCTGACCCCGCGCAACGCGGCGCGGCGCCTGACTTTCGGCGGCAATCACATCAACTTCGGCCTGGTCGCCGGACCGCCCAACGTCCACGACGCCGAACGCGGCCGCCGCGCCGGCAACTACCGCGACTACTGCGACTTCATCAGGCTGGCGCAGTACTTCAACGCCATTCACCTCATCGGCAACCAGGTGTGCGCGCCCGTGGAGCTGCCGGCGAACTCCCGTCACCTCGATACCTACCGCGCGAATCTCGTGTATTCCGACCGGGTCTTTCACTGCTCGGCCATCGGCGCGGGACGCGCCCGCGACGGCATCCGCATGACGGCGATCGCCCGGGGGATCACGCTCGAGGAGCTCGCCCGCAGCCCCGGCGTCATCACCATCATCTCGGTGAACAGCCCGCGACGGCTCGATGAGGCGATGGCCGAGGGGCTGATGGAGATGGCCTCCCACGGGCAACCGGTGGTGGTGACCCCATTCACGCTCATGGGCGCCATGGCGCCGGTATCGCTGGCCGCGGCACTCGCACAGCAGAACGCCGAGGCGCTGTTCGGCGTGGTGCTGGCGCAGGCGGTGCGTCCGGGCACCCCCGTGATGTACGGCGCTTTCACTTCCAACGTCGACATGCGCTCGGGCGCGCCGGCCTTCGGCACGCCGGAAAATGCCAAGGCGAACGTGGCGAGCGGTCAGCTGGCGCGCCGCTACCGGCTGCCCTACCGCACCTCCAACGCGAGCGCCTCGAACGCCGCCGACGCGCAGGGAGCCTACGAGACGCAGATGTCGCTGTGGGGCGCCATCCTCGGGCACGGCAACCTGATCTATCACGCCGCCGGGTGGCAGGAAGGCGGTCTCACCGCCTCGTTCGAGAAGCTGGTGCTCGATGTCGAGATGCTGCAGCTGATGATGGAGTTCCTGCAGCCGACGGTGGTGAACGAAGCCGAGCTCGGCTTCGAGGCGATCCGGCGCGTCGCGACCGGCGGGCATTTCTTCGGCGAGCCGCACACCCTCGAGCGATATGAGCATGCGTTCTACCAGCCGCTGGTGTCGAACTGGCAGAACTACGAGAACTGGCAGCTCGCGGGCGGCCAGGATGCGACAGAGCGCGCGACCCTCATCTGGAAGCGCGCACTGAGCGAGTACCAGGAACCCGCGATGGATCCCGCGATCCGCGCCGAGCTGGACGCCTACGTGGAGCAGCGGCGCGCCGGGATCGGCGGCAACGAGCCCTGAGGCGCCGGCGGCGCGGACCGTTGAGTCCGCCGCGCAACATCCGCTGAGCGCGGCCGTGCCTGGTGCGCGGCGCGCGCGCGAATTGCGGCCGCGCTCGCGCGGCGGCGCGCGCCGGCATCTCCCTCCCCACAACCGCGGCCGCCGTCCCCGTTGACCGGGCGGCTGTCACATTTTTGCTTTGGGAAAATTCTGCTCGGATATCTTGCGATCCCTGACCAACAGCCGCGGCGATCGGCAGCCAGCCCGGACGCAATGCGGCGTCGTACAGATGCAACGGCGCACGGACCGCGCGTCCGGCGGAACGGGAAGGGGAGGCGCGATGAGAGCAGAGCCAGGGTTTACCAGGGGGATTGCACGCGGAATGCTGA
This sequence comes from Steroidobacteraceae bacterium, assembly GCA_035523985.1. Taxonomy (GTDB): domain Bacteria; phylum Pseudomonadota; class Gammaproteobacteria; order Steroidobacterales; family Steroidobacteraceae; genus 13-2-20CM-66-19. The sequence goes on from DATKPR010000144.1 coordinate 16,284, forward strand.
CACGCCTCGCGACGCTCCTGGTCGCGGGCGGCTGGGCGCTGAATGCCGCTGCGCAGACGCCGCCGGCCGCAGCTCCCGCAGCGGGAACCGAGACGCCGGTGCTGCAGGAGGTCATCGTCACCGGCTCGCGCATCGCCGCGCCGAACGAGGCCAGCACCAGCCCGATCCAGGTCCTGTCCTCGGACTTCATCACGACGACGGGCAAGACCGACATCAGCGATCTCATCACGATGCTGCCGCAGAACTTCAACAACGGCATCGGCCAGGACCTGGGCAACGGCACCAGCGGCCTGACGACCGCCGGCGGCGTCGCCACCGCGGATCTGCGCGGCCTCGGACCCAACCGCACCCTGGTGCTGGTCGACGGCCGCCGTCTCGGGCAGGGGTCGCCCTACACGGCGATTCAGTCGCCGGCTCCCGATCTCGATCAGATCCCCGAAGGTCTCATCGATCGCGTCGAAGTGGTCACGGGCGGGGCGTCCGCGGCCTACGGCTCGGATGCCATCGCGGGCGTCATCAACTTCATCATGAAGAAGAATTTCCAGGGCTTCCAGATCGACGGGCAGTGGGACGAGAACTGGCACGACAACCACGACGGCTACATGCAGGACCTGGTCACCGGATTCGGCGGCACGCCGGCCACCGGCACCGCGCACGACGGGCGCCAGCGCAGCTTCGACATGCTCATGGGAACCAACTTCGCCGACAACAAGGGAAACATCACGGCATACCTCAGCTACCGGCACGCCGACCCGGTGGTGAGCAGCCAGCGCGACTTCGGCGGCTGCCAGCTGGTCCCGGTGCAGGCCGCGGTCACCAACGTCGTGACCGGCGTGGCGTGCGCGGGGTCCTCCAACTCGAACTGGTTCCAGCCGCTCACCGGGCCGAACGCCAACAGCATCTACAGCGTGAGCGGCACGAGCCTCGTGCCGATCGGCAGCGTCGCCACGACGCCGCCCGCCTCGTTCAACTCCCAGCCCTACATCTACATGACGCGCGAGGACGACCGCTACAACGCCGCGGTGCTGGCGCACGAGACGATCGCCGATGCGCTGCAGCCCTACGCCGAGTTCTACTTCATGGACGACCGCACGCACCAGGAGGTGGCGCCCTCGGCACTCTTCAAGGACTCCAACCCGCTCGATCCCTTCGGCACCAGCAACTACCCGGTGAACTGCGACAACCCGCTCATGAGCGCCGAGCAGGCGGGCCTGCTGTGCTCGCCGGCGCAGCTCGCCTACGTGGCGGCCAATCCGGGGCAGGCCTGCATCTTCAACAGCAACCCGACGACCGGCATCGTGACCTCGCCCAACTGCGCGGACGTGCGCATCGGCCGGCGCAACATCGAGGGCGGCGGCCGGGAATCCGACTACGAGCACGAGAACTACCGCTCGGTATTCGGCACGCGCGGCGACTTCGGCGAGGTGTGGAGCTACGACGCCTACGGGCAGTACTACTACACGACCTTCGCCAATACCAACACCAACTATCTGAGCTTCCAGGGCATCGACAACGCGCTGCAGGTGACCGGCACGCGCGCCAACCCGGTGTGCATCAGCGGTGGCAGCTGCGTGCCCTACAACATCTGGTCGGATGGCGGCGTGACGCCGGCGCAGTACCAGTCGCTGTATCTGCTCGGCACGGCGACCGGCAACTCGACGCTGCGCACCCTGCACGGCGAGATCACCGGCCAGCTCGGCAAGTACGGCATCAGCTCGCCCTGGGCCGGCGAGGGCGCGGCGGTGGATGTCGGCTACGAGCAGCGCAACGACCACGAATTCTTCCAGCCGGATGCCGCGGAGCAGAGCGGCCTGCTGTCGGGCTTCGGCGCGGCCTCGGTGCCGATCGACGACAGCGTCTCGGTGTCCGAGGAGTTCGCGGAGCTGCGGCTGCCGCTGGTGCAGAACTACACGGCCGCGCACGATCTGCTGTTCGATACCGGCTTCCGCCGCTCCGACTACTCGACCAGCGGCGTGACCAACACCTACAAGTTCGAGGTGCAGTATGCGCCCGTGGCCGACTATCGCCTGCGAGCCTCCTACGACAAGGCGATCCGCGCGCCGAGCGTGGTGGAGCTCTACAACCCGCAGGCCGTGGTGACGCTCAATCTCGGCACCGACCCCTGCGCCCCGACCTACAACGCCAACGGCACGATCGCCGCTCCCGCGGCCTTCAGCCTGCAGCAGTGCCTGCACACCGGCGTGACGGCGGCGCAGTACGGCAACGGCGGAACCACCGACATCATTCCCCAGGGCACCGGGGGTCAGCTGTCGGGGCTCGAGGGCGGCAACCCGGCTCTCAAGCCCGAGCAGGCCGAGACCTACACGCTCGGCCTCAACTTCTCGCCGCATCAGCTGCCGGGGCTGTCGGGCAGCATCGACTACTACCACATCGCGCTCACCGACGAGATCAACACCATCCCCTCCAGCGTGATCTTCGCCCAGTGCGGCGCCGGCAACCAGTTCTTCTGCAGCCAGATCTTCCGCAATCCCATCACCGGCGGGGTGACCACGATCGGCGCGGCCTCAGGCGGCGGCTACCTCTATCAGACGGATGTGAACATCGGCGCGGCGCTGGTGAGCGGCATCGATCTGCAGCTCGCCTACAAGCAGGCCCTGCCGCGCGGCCTGGGCGCACTCAACTTCGAGATGAACGGCGCCTACCTGCAGCACTTCGAGTCGACGCCGACTCCCGGCGCGCACACCTATGACTGCGCCGGCTACTACGGTCTCACCTGCCAGACGGTGGATTTCCGCTGGCATCACATCCTGCGCACCACCTGGCAGACACCCTGGAACTTCAGCGCCGCCGCCACCTGGCGCTACCTCGGACCGGTATCCGACGACAACAATGCCCCCGATCCGACCATGCACTTCGCGACCTTCGGCGGCCCCGACCTCTTCAACGCCCACATCGGCTCCTACAGCTACCTGGATCTGAGTGCCACCTGGTACGTGACCAAGGACGTGAGCATCCGCGCGGGCGCCAACAACGTGTTCGACAAGGACCCGCCGCTCATCAACACCACGCTCGTCCCGGGGGGCGAGGCGAACACCATCGACGTCTACGATATGTTCGGGCGGCAGCTGTTCCTGTCCTTCACGGCGAGGTTCTGATGAGGCCCGCGGACATGGTGGCACCGGCGGGGGCGGGACGCGTGCTGTGCGGCATGGCGTTGCTCGCCATCGCCGGTGTCACCGCCGGCTGCCTGACGCCCGAGCGCCGGCACTTCGTGCCGGGCCCCGCGCTCGCGAGCGGCGTGCAATGCCAGACGCAGCGGGTCACCGGGGAGCTGGTGCCGGCGCGGGTCTGCACGCTGAGGAGCCAGCGCGATGCGCAGCAGCAGGGCGCCCAGGACGCCCGGGATTTCCTTACCCGCCAGCCGATCGCCGCGTGTCCCGGCACACCCGGCTGCAAACCCTAGTCAGCCGCGCCCGTCCGGTCCGTCAGCTGGGCCGGGCGGGCATTCGGCGCGCGGCGGCGCAGCGGCAGGGCTGCGAGCACCGTGTCGCGGTAGGCATGCCCTGATTGCAGCCGCTCACCGGTGGTGAGCGTGAACACGAAGGCGCCGTGGCCGAGCGACTGGGCGTAGGCGACCGCGCGGATATTGAGGAGCACCGAGCGCTCGATCCGCACGAACCCGGCCGGCGCGAGCAGCGCATCCAGGCGCTTGATCGATTCGCGGGCCATGTAGCCGACGGCGCCCAGGTGGTAGGTGACGTAGTTGCCCGCGGACCGCACGTAGTCGATCTCCAGCGGATCGATCGGGTAGAGCCGATGCTCGCGCTCACCGATGAGGACGAGCGGGCGCCTGCCCGGGATCGCGCGCGCCGCGGTCACGGCGGCGGCGGGGGCTCTGCGGGCCCCGCCCGGGCGCGGTACGCCGTGCGCGCGCGCCCGCAGCAGCGAGGTCGCGAGTGCCTGCCCGTTCACGGGCTTGACCAGGAAGTCGAGCGCGCCGGCGGCGAAGGCGCCGGGCGCATCGTCGGGGTTCGCGGTGATGAAGATCGTGCGCCGCTCATGATGGCGCTTGAGCGCCCGCAGTACCTCGAGACCCGGCATGTCGGGCAGGTCGGCATCGAGGAGCATGAGGTCGGGCCGCAGCGACTCCACCGCCTCGAGCGCCTTGGCGCCGGTGCAGGCCTCACCGACCACGCGCATGTCCGGTGCGCCTTCGCAGAGCTTCCTGAGCCCCACGCGAGCCGCCGGCTGACCCTCGACGATGACGAGATTCATGGCGAGTATCACAGCCCCCGGCGCGCACGCTGTCCAGAGCGGATTCTCGCGCTCATCCGCGAATCGCCTGCGCTCGTCCCGGTGCTCAGTCCCTGGGTCCGCCGACGGCGAACTGACCGATGCGCTCGCGGACTTTATGACGGAAGCGCTCGCTGCTCGTCACGGTCGTGCCGCCGCTCAGCACGAACACGTAGTCGCCGCGCGCCGTGCGGCTCACCTGCCGCACGTGGTTCACGTTCACCATGCAGGAACGATTGATCTGCAGCATCGGCTGCGAGCGCATCGACTCCTCGGCACTGATGAGCGTGCTGCGGGCGTGAAAGCTTTCCCTGCCCACCGTGAGCACGACGTAGTTGCGGTCGGCGGTCACCAGCTCGACCTGCGCGACGTCGACCATGTGCAGCGCGCCGCCCGTCTCGGCGAGCAGGCGCGGCCGCGTCTCGAGGCGCGCCTGCGACAGGCGCTGCAGCTCCGCGAGCGTCGCGGCCGCGATCTGGTAGCTCGCGGTGTTGCGTGAGGCGTGGCGCTCGCGCACCCGGCGCAGCATGGTGCGGAAGCGCTCGCGATCGAAGGGCTTGAGGAGAAAGTCCGCGGCATTGACCTCGAAGGCCTGCAGCGCGTAGCGATCGAAGGCGGTGACGAACACCACGATCGGGGCGCCGTTCGGCTCGAGCGCCTGCGCGAGCTGCATGCCCGAGACCTTACCCATTTTCACGTCGAGAAAGATGAGATCGGGCGTGCGCGCCGGCAATGCGGCGAGCGCGCTCTCCGCGTCGCCGTATTCGCCGACGACCTCGATGTCGTGCTCGCCGGCGCAGCGCTCCCGCAAAGCCTTGCGGGCCGCTGCCTCGTCATCGACGATGATGACCTTCACGCCGCACCCGCCGCGGGGCCCGTCTCAGCCTCCGGTTGCCACTCGCGCAGCACCGGCAGATGCAGCGTCGCCACCCAGGTCGAGGCGTCGACCGCACTCGCGCCGAGCACCGCGCGTCCGCCGAACTGCACCTGCAGCCGCTCGCGCACGTTGCGCAGACCGAAGCCGCCGGCGCCGGGAGCGCTGCCGCCGGGCCCGAAGGAGTTCACGACCTTCAGCTGCAGCCTGTAGGGCGAGAGATCCCAGGACACCTCGATCCGTACCGGGCCGCTGTGATCGGCGAGGCCGTGAACCACCGCATTCTCGACCAGCGGCTGCAGGATCAGGCTCGGCACCCAGACGGCGGGCACCGCGCCGCTCTGCACGTGCACCGTGAGGCGGTCGGCGAAGCGGCCGAGCTGCAGTCCGAGGTACAGCTCGACGAACTTGAGCTCATCGCGCAGCAGTGCGTAGTCGTGCTCACCGGCCTGCAGCAGGCCGCGCAGCAGGTCGCCGAGCGATGCCATCAGGCTCTCCGCGACTTCCGGCTCTCCGCTGATGCGCGCCTGGATGGTGTTGAGGACGTTGAAAAGGGTGTGCGGGGAGAGCTGGGCGCGCAACGCGGCGAGACGCGCTCCCGCCCAGTCGCGCCGCAGCTCCGAGCTGCGCAGCTGCAGCGCGTGGTAGCGCCGCCAGGTCGCGACCACCGTGAGCAGCGCCAGTCCGCACCCATAGGCGAGCAGTCCCGTCACCGTGCTCGAGACCCATACGGCCCAATCGCCCCGGGTGAGCATGCCGAAGGGCAGCGGCGGCCACCCGAATGCGAAACGCATGAAACGGTCCACGAGCAGCATCGCCCAGAACATGAGGAGCGAGAAGGCAAGGGCGAGTGCGATCTGCTGCGGGACACGCCGCCGCGCCGGCCGCCAGCCGACGCGCAGCGCCGTGGAATAGCAGGCGAGCAGCAGCGGCAGCATCAGCAGGTGCTGCAACACGCGATGCTCCCAGGGGAAGAAGACCTCGATATGGGTCACCTCGGCGATCTCGATGCGCATCGCCTCGTGGTAGACGATGTCGCCGAGGGTGACGTAAGCCCAGTAGAGCGTGGCGAGCACCAGCGCGCTGCGGGGCGCGAGCAAGCGCTCGTCGTCCTCGAGCGCCGAATTGGCCCAGAACCTGAAGGCGGAGACGATCGCAGCCATGGAGCGAATCATGGCACAGGCGTGCGCAGCTGCGCCGCTGCGGACCTGAGTGCCACGACCGGCAGCCCTGTTTCCAGGGACGAGCGCGGCTGTTTGCGGGACAAGCACCCCGCCCCGTCGCCGCGCGGCGCCGCGGTGGTTAGCATTCGCGGCCTGATTTTCCCCGGGAGAAGTTGCCATGAGAACCGCGAAGCCGCGCCAGTCCGCCCGAGCACCGTGCGTCGCCGGGGCGCTGTTGATGTTGTCGGGAGTGGCCGCGACGGCGGCAGCCGGGGATCTTCCCAACCGCGCGGGTCGATACACGCGCATGGCGCCGATCGAGCAGTACCTCATGGATACGGGCGCCGAGGGCGCGCTCGCGCGCAGTGCGGCTCCGGCCGCCATCTCCGCTGAAGCCGAAGTTCTCGTCCTCACGCCGCAGGGTTACGCGACCGCCGCCACCGGCAGCAACGGCTTCACCTGCGTGGTCGAGCGGTCGTGGATGGCGCCGTTCGACAGCGCGGAGTTCTGGAATCCCAGGGTGCGGGCCCCGATCTGCTACAACCCGGCGGCGAGCCGCTCCGTTCTCAAGTACACCCTGTGGCGGACGACACGCGCGCTCGCGGGACACTCGCGCGAGCAGCTGCTCGAGGCGACGCGCGTCGCGCTGGCCAGCAACGATTTCCCGCCCCCCGAGCCCGGCGCGATGTCCTACATGATGTCGAAGGATGGCTATCTCGGGGACGGTACCGGTCACTGGCACTCGCACATCATGTTTCACCTGCCGAAGGTCGCGGCTGCAAGCTGGGGAGCCAACTTCGCCGGCTCTCCGGTCGTGGTCGACACCCGCGATATTCCCGGACAAACCATCTTCATGGTTCCGGTCGCGCACTGGTCGGATGGCACCGAGGCTCCGGGTCTGTAGCCGCGGCTGCGGCCGCCGTCATCACGGCAGCCCCGGGTCTCGTCACATTTTTCGCTGACCCGCCCGGCACGCTGCTACGTTGGCGGCGTGAATCTCATCGACCGCGTCACGCAGTGCCGTACGCCTTTCCTGGTGCGCAACCACCTCAGCGGCGAGGTCACGGCGCTCAATAACACCGCCGAGTGCGCCGCGCCCATCGCCGAGTGCCCGCTGCGCTACCTGCTGAGCGACGACCTGGCATATCTGTGTGCAGATCTCGCCTACTCGAAGGGCGCCGCGACGGTGGCCTGCGCGGATCTGCTGCATGCGCCCGCGGAGGCGCTCTGGGTCGAGTGGTGCAACGCGCCGTGGCGCAACGCCCTGCAGCAGTACGGCTTCCCGCTGCTGGCGGCGGACGCCCAATGGGTGGGCCGCCGCGGGGCCTGGATCCGCGCGTCCCGGGACGGACGACGCGGTCTGGTGCGCACCTTCTGGAGTGCGCCTGCGCAGGAAGCGCTGGCGAGCAGCGCCGAGGCCTACTTCGACTTCGATACCGCGCCGGGCGCGGCCCCGCAGCCTCCCGATGGAATTGCCGGATGCGCCGGGGAGGTCTTCGACGGCGAGCGTGCGCAGCAGGACATCCTCGGCCGCTGCTTTCGCTTCCGCTACGAGCGCAGCTGGTCGCAGTACTACGCGCAGGCCGCGCTCTCCGCCGGGGTGCGCGCCGCGCTCTGGCGGCACGTGGTCGGTACGATTGCGCTCGACATTCCGATGCTGCTCACGTTCTTTCTGCTGCTCGCGACGCGCAGCGGACTGCCGCAGCGCGTGCAGACGCGCGCGCGCCTCAACCGGCAGCGCCGCGGCAGCGGCAGGCCGCCGCTCCTCGAGCACATCGAGGTGGGCGCTCCGCTCTTGCCCGCCTGGTGCGCAGGCCCGCGCGGCGAGCCGCGTACCACGCGCGCGGGTCCGCGGCTGCATCGCGTCCGCGGTCACCTGGTGCGGCGCGGAAGCCGGATCTTCTGGCGCCTGCCGCATCTGCGCGGCAGCGCGCGCTCCGGGGTGGTGCGTCAGCGGACGGTGACCTGGACCTTCGAGCGCACGGGCGCCGGGCCGGCGCACTGAGCTCAAGCCCGCAGCGCCGGGAACGCACCCGCGGCCAGCGCCTGCACCCAGTCATCGCACAGCGCGACGGCCTGTGCCGGCTCGAAGCCCGCTGGAGCGAGACTCAGCTCCACCCACAGCCCGTCCATCAATGCCGCGAGGCCGAGCGCCGCGGGCGCAATCCTGAAGGCCGGCACTCCCGGGGCGCGCTTGAGGCGCGTCAGGAGCATCGCGAGGGCCGCGCGCGTCTCACCCGCGGTGAGATCGCGCACCGCGCGCAGCTCCGCGGAGTGCGGCACGAGGCTCCAGAACACCAGCCAGGTGCGAAAGATCGCCGGGTCGAGCGCCTGCGGGGTGAACGAGGCGGCGAAGAATGCGTGCAGGGACCTGAGCGGCTCGCCCGGCGTCGCGAGCGCGGGCTCGCGGCTGCGGGCCAGCAGCCGTTCGGCGAGCGACCTGAACGCGGCGGCGACGAGCGCGTCGATACTGCGGAAATGATGGGTGATGAGTCCCATCGAGACGCCCGCCTCGGCGCTGATCCGGCGCACCGAGGCTCCCTCATGACCGTACTTGCTCAGCGAGGCGAGTGTCGCCTCGATGAGCTCCTCGCGGCGCGCCTGCGGGGCGGCGCGGCGGAATTTCGGCTCCGCCGGGACGCTAGATCGCCTCACCGGCCCTGGCCCGCAGGCTGCGCAGCCGGCTCTCGACATCCTCCTTGTTGAGGTAGACGCCGGCCAGGCGCCGATAGCCGGTATAGGCGTCGCGCGCGTGCAGTACGCGCCAATTGTCGAACAGCAGCACGGAGCCCGGCAGCAGGCGGCGGCGGTGCTGCAGCGTAGGATCGCTGCAGAGTGCATCGAAGCGCGCGAGCGCCCGGTAGAACGCCCGCTGGCGCGCCGGCGGCACCGTGAACGGCGCGCGATCGTAGTTGTTGTAGCTCACCTGCACGAGCGTTCCCGAGTCATCGAGCCGGAACAACGGCCGCCGTGCCATGAGATGAATGCCGCGGCTCTCGTCGATGTACTGCCCCGGGATCGCGAGCTCGGTCAGGAGCTCGTAGTCCGCGGGTGCGTCGCGGCGCATGATCTCGGCGATGCGCAAGCCGTCGATCAGCACGTTCTCGCCGCCGGTACATTCGGCCGCGAGGCAATGGAACATCTGGTAGCCCGGAGCATCCAGGCTGTAGGTGCCGTCGGTATGCGGTCCGATGCGCATGCTCGTGTAGGCGGTGTCCTTATGCTCCAGGTTGGCCGTGAAATCCCAGTAGCCGCCGAAGATCGTCTGGCGCGTATAGGCAATGCGTGCGGCGACGGCCTGGGTCGCCTCCGGAGTGGCAGGGACCCCCTCGACGAAGCTGAAGCCGACACGCTCGACCTGCTCGAGGAACTCCTTGACCGCCGACTCCTCGCGCATGAAGGCCGCATGCGGCACCGCCGGCACGTGCTGCGCAATCTCGTCCCGGTTCCAGGTCCAGCGGGATACGGGCAAGACGTCGGGATTGAAGCGCAGTGCCGAGAGGAAGCCGGCATCGAAGCGGCTGACGCCGCCGCCGTCGGCCCACTCGATCTCGAGCTTGCGGCCCTCGGCATCGACCGCGACGGTCCGCACGCCGATGTCGTCGGCGATGGCGAAGGTGTCGACGAGCCGCTGCTTCGTGTCCGGGTGCTGGCCCGCCGGACAGTTGTCGCGCAGCCAGATCAGCGGCAGGGTCGCCGGCGGGCGGCCATCGCTCCAGGTCAGCTCGACGTCGTGCCCGCGGACGGTGGCCGCATGCAAAGTGGCAGTCATCACGGAACTCCCGCGCCGGGCAACCCCGGCGTTGCTTATTATGCGAGTGCATAATAGCAGACGAGCCCCGTGCCGCGCTAGGATGAGCCGATGCTCAGGCCGCCCTCGCTCATGGTCTTCGATCTCGACGGCACGCTGGTCGACAGCCTCGGGGACCTGGAGCGCGCGCTCAACCTCACCCTGGCCGAGTTCCGCTGCGGCCCCCTGACTCCCTTGAGGATCCGCGGCATGGTCGGAGACGGCGTCGGTCAGCTCGTCGCACGCGCGCTCGAGGCCACCGGCTGCGCGGCCGACCCGCAGGAGGCGGTCGCGCGCTACCTCGCGCATTACGAAGCCGATCCGGTCGCGCGCACGACGGTCTATCCCGGCGTGCGCGCCACCCTCGAGGCATTCCGGGAGGAGGGCATCCCGCTCGCCGTGCTGACCAACAAGCTGAGCCGCTCCACCGGGCTGGTGCTCGAGCGCCTCGATCTGGCGCGTTACTTCTCACGCGTCGTCAGCGGCGACTCGCTCGCGTTTCGCAAGCCCGATCCGCGCGTGCTGCTCGCGCTGCTCGCGGAATTCGCCGTCTCGCCCGCCGCGTCGCTCATGGTCGGGGACAGCGAAGTGGATGCCGACACGGCCCGCGCCGCGGGCGTGCCGTTCGTGCAGATGACCTATGGCTATCACCGGGGGCCGCTGCAGGAAATTCCGAGTGCGGCGCAGCTCGCGGATTTCGCCGCGCTCGGCGCCTTCATCGCGGGGCGCGCGCCGCCTTAGCGGATGACCCCGTGGGCTTTGAGGATCGCGACCGTCCTGTCGATCGGCAATGCCTCGATGGTGTGCCCGTTGCCGGTGGTGGTCGTCGCCTTGAAGAGTGAGTTGTACACCGCTTCCTCGGTCGCCTCGATCGCGGCGAGGAACAGGGGAGTCATGGCGCCGGTGGTCACCACCTCGGTGCTGCGCGTGATCGCGGGATTCCCGGCGTCGATGCGCACCGCGGGCGCCGTCGAGAAAGCGATCGCGTACTCACCGCTGCCGTTGGTCGCGGTGCCGCCGGTGCGCGCCAGACCCAGCCAGGCGCGCGCGGCCAGGCGCTTGAGAGCCCGCGCATCGAGCGGCGCGTCGGTCGCGATCACCATCATGCACGAGCCGTCGCCCTGGTCGCGGCCGTTGCCGGCGCGCTCGAGCTCCTGGCGCAGCTCATAGCGGCCGAGCTCGATCCCCACCGGCGCACCGCCGATGGTGAGCACGCCGCCGAAGTTGCTCTGCACCAGGACGCCGAGCGTGTACCCGCCGAGACTGCGCGGCAGGCGGCGCGAGGCCGTGCCGATGCCGCCCTTCCAGCCGAAGGCGACGGTTCCGGTGCCGGCGCCGACCGCGCCTTCCTCGACCGGCCCGCCGTGCGCGTTCCTGAGAGCCGCCAGCACGTCGTCGGCGCTGATGTGGCGGCCGCGGATGTCGTTGAGATAGCCGTCGTTGGTCTCGCCCACCACCGGGTTCACCGACTGCACCTGCTCGTTGCCGGGCAGCGCCAGCATGTAGGTCATGAGCGCATCGGCGACGCGCGGGACGCTCAGCGTCGAGGTGAGCAGGATCGGTGTCTCGATCTCGCCGAGCTCCTCCACCTGGGTGACGCCGGTGAGCTTGCCGTAGCCGTTGCCGACGTAGATGGCGGCCGGCACTTTCTCCTGATACAGGTTGCCCGGATGCGGCACGACCGCGGTCACCCCGGTGCGGATGTCATCGCCCCGCACCAGGGTCGTCTGGCCGACTTGAACGCCTGCGACGTCGGTGATGGCATCGAGCGGCCCCGGCGGCAGGATCCCGACCTTCAGTCCCAGGTCCGCCGCGCGGGGTCGGGACGGGGTGCCGGCCGGGGCGAGGCCGCAAGCGGCGATCAGGCACATCGCGGCCGCGGCGAGGGGCTTTGCGCTCATGGCGCTAGCATACGGGGTCGGGCGTGCGGCCACGACCCGCTATACTCGTCCGCCATGAACGAAGCCGTCTCGTCGATCGCCGCCGCCGACACCCAACAGGGCAGCCACGAGCTCAGCCGCTCGCTCCGCCCCCGCCACGTCGCCATGATCACCATCGGCGGCATCATCGGCGCGGGGCTGTTCGTCGGCAGCAGCGTCGCCATCAGCGCGACCGGGCCCGCGGTCATCATCAGCTACATCCTCACCGGCTTCCTGCTGCTGCTGGTGATGCGGATGCTGGGCGAGATGGCGGTGGAGATGCCGCAGGTGCGCTCCTTCACCGAGTTCACGCGCGCGACGCTCGGCAACTGGGCGGGGTTCTCCGTCGGCTGGCTCTACTGGTACTTCTGGGTCACGGTGATTCCGGTCGAGGCGATCGCCGGCGCCGCGATCATCAAGGATTACGTCCCGTTGCCGCAGTGGGAAATCGGCACCGCGCTCATGGTGTGCATGACGGCCGTCAATCTGATGTCGGCGCGCGCCTACGGCGAGTTCGAGTTCTGGTTCTCCTCCATCAAGGTCGCGGCCATCATCTCCTTCATCCTGGTGGTCGGCGCCCACGCCTTCGGCTTTCGCTCGCCGACGGGGGCGACCTTCCCCAACCTCACCGCTTACGGCGGCTTTGCGCCGCTCGGCTGGTTCGCGGTGCTCGCCTCCGTGACGACGGTCATCTGGTCGATGATGGGGGCCGAGGTCGTGACCATTGCCGCGGCCGAGTCGCCCGAGCCCGCGCGCGCGGTGGCACGCATGACCTCCACCATCATCACCCGCATTCTCCTTTTCTATGTGCTGTCGGTGTTCTTCATCACCTGTGTCGTGCCCTGGAACAAGGTCGTGCCGGCGCAGTCGCCCTTCACCCTGGCGCTCGATGAGGTGCACTTCCCTTACGCGACCGACATCATGAAGGCCGTGGTTCTCACCGCGGTGCTTTCCTGCCTCAACTCCTGCTTCTACATCGCCTCGCGGGTACTGTTCGTGCTCGCCACGCGCGGCGACGCGCCCCGCTGGCTGGTGCGCACCAACCGCCGCCACGTGCCGGACCGCTCCGTGCTGCTCGCGAGCCTGTTCGGCTTCGCCGGCGTCATGGCGGCGATACTCTCGCCTGCGGGGGTGTACGTGTTCCTGACGAACTCCTCCGGCGCCATCATCGCGATCATCTATCTCATGATCGGTGTCGCGCAGGTGGTCTCGCGGCGGGCGCGTGAGCGCGCGGGACTGCCACCCTCGGCGCTGCCCATGTGGCTGTTTCCGTGGCTGAGCTATCTGGGCATCGCGGGAATGGCTTCGGTGCTGGTCGCGATGGCGTTCACCCCGTCGCATCGCGCCGAGCTCTGGACCAGCATGATCTCGATCGCGGTGGCGCTGCTCGCCTATGCGGTCCTGCGGCACGGCAAGCCGGCGCCCGCCGGCGGCTAACCCGCTCTCAGGTCCGCTCGTTCAGCGTCTGCTCGAGCGCCTCGAGCAGCAGATCCGCGTGCCCGGTCTCGAGCACCAGCGGCGAGCGGATCTTGAGCACGTCGGCGTTGCGTCCCGTCGAGCCGACGAGCACACCGCGGCGGCACATGCCGTTCACCACGCGCTTCACCTCCGCGCCTCCCGCGAGACCGCTCACCGGATTGGCGCGCAGCTCCACCCCGAGGAAGAGTCCGGCGCCGCGCACCGCGGCGATCGCGGGGCTGCGCTGCGCGAGCGCGCGCAGCCCGCGCGCCAGGTGCTCGCCCGTGCGGCGGGCGTTCTCGAGGAGCTTGCCGTCGCGGATGACGTCCAGCACCGCGAGCGCGGCTGCGCACGAGACGCTGTTGCCGCCGAAGGTGTTGAAGTAATGCCGGCGCCTGGCGAAGCGGGCGAAGATGTCGGGGCGCGCGGCCACGGCCGCCACCGGGTGCCCGTTGCCCATGGGCTTCCCCATGGTCACCAGATCCGGCACTACGCCGTGACGCTGGAATCCCCACATGGTCTCCCCGAGCCGCCCGAAGCCCGGTTGCACCTCGTCGGCGATGAAGAGCCCGCCGGCCGACTGCACGTGGCGGACCGCCTCCGCCAGGAAGCCCCTGGGGTCGGCGTACACCCCATCGCTCGAGAAGATGGTATCGACGAGGAGCGCGGCGACGCTCACACCCTCATCGCGCATGCGCTCGAGGCACGCGGCCACATGCTCGCCGAAGGCCTGCGGTCCCCCGGAAGCGGCGGGTGAGGGCACGGCATAGACGCCGGGACCGAGCGGTCCCCCGTCCTCGGGCGACATGCCCGAGAGCACGTCGGTGACGCCGTGGTAGGAGAAATCCGTGATGATGAATCCGGTACCGCCGGTGACGGCCTTGCTGACCCGCACGGCGAGATCGTTGGCCTCGCTCCCCGTGCAGGTGTAGACGACGTTCCCGAGCTCCGCCGGCATGGTGGCGAGGAGCTCTTCGCCGAGCTTCAGGGGGAGCTCGGCGAGATAGCGGGTGTGGGTGTTGAGCGTGCGCGCCTGGCGGGCGATCGCCTCCACCACCGCCGGGTGGCAGTGCCCCACCACCGGCACGTTGTTGTAGGCATCGAGGTAGCGCCGGCCCGCCGCGTCGTACATCCACACGCCCTCGGCGCGCACCAGCTCGAGCGGCTGCTCGTAGAAGAGCCGGTAGGTGGGCGCCAGGACGCGGGCGCGGCGCTCGAGAATCGTCGGGCGATCGCCCGATGCTCCGGTCGTCAAAGTCGCAGCTCCTCACGGGCCAGTGCCGCGGCGATCCCGAGACGCGCGCGCATGGTGTCATCCTCGAGCGGCGCATAGTGATCGCTCGCGGGGTTGTGATGCACGTGCCACTCGTGGATCACCACCGTCATCAGCACCCGCGCCGCGGCCAGCACGCCCAGCAGCGCGAGCTCGCGCGCCTCGAGCGGCACGCACGCATGATAGGCGATCGCCACTTCGCGGACGGCCGCGCGCGCCGCCGCCTCGCCCGAATCCGGCGGAATGAGCTCGGCAGCCGCCACGGCGACGTCCGCGATCAGCGCCGCCCGGGTCATGTCGCCGAAGTCGATGACGCCGGCGACGCGCGCCTCGTCCACGGGATCGACCAGGATGTTGAGGGGATTGAGGTCGTTATGCAGGATCTGGTGGCGAAGCCCGGGCAGCTGCGCATCGATGGGGGGCACGAGCCGCTCGAGCAGCGCCTCGGATGCCTGCCGGTAGGGGAACGTGGGCATGTCGGTCAGCAGATGGCGCATGTGCCCCGTATGGCGCACGTCCCAGACGATCGCGCGCTCCGCGGCCGGATGACTGAAGTCCCTGAGCGCCAGCGCGAGGCGCCCGCCGATGCGGCCGCAGGCCGCCCGCTGCACGGCGGAGCGCCGTGAGGACCCGAGGAGCTTTCCCGGGAGCCAGCTGAGCAGGCGCGCCGTGCGCTCGCCGCCCGATTCGTCCGCGAAACGCACGTAGGGCTCGCCGGCACGCGTGCGCACCACGCGCGGCACCGGCAACGCCGGGTCGGCGCGCTCGAGGTGCAGCAGGGCCGCCGTCTGCAGGTCGGTCTCGGCCGGCTGCTCGGCGGCATTGGCGATCTTGAGGACGTACTCGCGGCCGTCCGCGCCGCTGAGCCTGAAGTTCTCATCCCGCTCGCCGCTGAGCCGCGAGAACCGGGGCGCGAGCCCGTAGTGCTCGCGCACCAGCGCCAGCGCGCGCTCGACGCGCACCGGACGGGTGGCGGCGACCATGGTCGCCATGAAGGCTTCGACTGCGGCGGACACGGCGGCTTTGTACGACGGGCGGCCGGTCTTCGGCAAGCACTGGCCGGCGCTGCGGCAGGAGTTTGCCACCCGGCGGCGGCCGCTTGCCGCGCGCGCGCTGTGCGCCGCGCCGCGCTGCGACGACGCTCGCAGTTTCGCGGCGCGCTCTCAATGTCGCGCGGCTGCGACCGATATGAAACCCGTGGGACGGATGCACCACGGGACAGATGCGAAAGATCGAGCCATGAAGAGCAATCACGTCGAGAAGCTGCAGCTGCGCGAAGTGGGCGAGGCGCCGAGGGCACGCACCGCCGGCGGCCGGGTGGTCCACGATGTCCGCGGCAATGCCCGCTGGGACTGGGCGGTCGCGACCGGCGTGCTGGCGACCAAGACCTTCGCCGAGCTCATCAATACGCTCGACGTTCCGGCTCTGGCCATCAACGACGACGTCGACACGGGCGTCGCCAGCGATCCTTACAACAGCTGCGGCCGGCGCGCGTAACTGACTCCTGCGCCGCCGGCTGCGGCTGTGACTCCTCGATAGCCGCCAACTCCTCCCCTGAGTTGACTGAAGACCCCCGGACCCCCGGCGCTGCGGCTCGCCGGGGCCGGGACCAAAGCCGCACCGCGCGACCCGCTGTACACTGGCGCTCAATGAGGCCGGCAGGGGTGGCTCATGGCGTTGCGCGTTCCCGGATTCACGCCCCTCGTTCAATACCGCACCGACTACGCGCCGTGCGTCAGCGCCGATCCGCGGCGCGACTGTGTCCACCGCGCCATCCAGGAGTGGCCGGCCAGCGCCGCTACGCCGGGCTTCCTGCTCACGCTCGTCGAGCTCGACGACCAGGGCCAGCTCTTCGACCGCGGGCAGCTCGATGCGGTGCTCGCGCACATCGGGCACGTCTCGGCAAGGCAGGACTTCCTCGCGGTGGTGTTCGTGCACGGCTGGAAGCACAACGCGCAGGAGGGCGACGACAACCTCGATCACTTCCGCCAGGTGCTGGCGCGCCTCGCCGCGACCGAGCAGGCGCTGAGCGCCGCGCAGGGGGTCGCGGCGCGCAAAGTCATCGGCCTCTTCCTCGGCTGGCGCGGGCTCTCGGTGAGCGCGCCGCTGGCGGTCGAGCTCACCTTCTGGGACCGCAAGAACACCGCACAGAAGGTGGGTCACGGAGGCGTGACCGAGGTGCTGAGCCGCCTCGAGGTCATCCGCCGCGCCAGGACCGCGGGCCAGGACCGCAGCCGCCTCGTCATCGTCGGCCACAGCTTCGGCGGCGCGGTGGTCTACACGGCCCTCGGGCAGATCCTCGAGGCGCGCTTCCTCGCGGCGGGCGCGGCCGGTGCCGGCCCCGACGCCCAGGGGTTCGGCGATCTCGTGGTGCTGGTGAACCCCGCGTTCGAGGCGCTGCTCTACGCGTCGTTGAGCGATGCCTCCACGGCTCGCACGGCCTATGCCAGAAGTCAGCTGCCGGTGCTCGCGATCCTGACCTCCGCGAAGGACACGGCAACCGGATGGTGGTTTCCGGCCGGGCGCTGGTTCTCGACCTGGTTCGAGCAGCATCGCAACCAGCAGCGCTTCAATCCCGTAACGGGCAGGCGCGAGCGGGTGAGCGAGCGCGCGGCGGACATACGCGCCGTCGGCCACTTCGATCCCTACAGAACGCATGAGCTGCGCGCCGCGGCGGACACCAGCGCCGCGCAGGTCGAAGAGCGCACCCCCGCGCAGCGCGTGCACTCGGTGATGGGGGCGGGGGCGGGCTGGGAGGACGATGCGCCGGGTAGCCGCATCGAATTTCCGGGCAGCGTGCTCGAGCGCACGACCCGCTCCGCGGGCCGCAACCCCTATCTCAACATCCGGGTCGACGGGGCGCTCATTCCGAGCCACGACGCGATCTGGGACCCGCGCGTCGAGAGCTTCCTCGGCCACCTGATCCTGGTCTCGGGTCAGAGCCGCGACCTCGGCGAGCGCGGCGCGCTGCGCCGCCGCGCGCTCGCGGCGCCTTAGCTAACGGGGCCGCGGGCGTGCCCGTGGCCGCGGCGGCGACGGCCCGGGCACGAGATCGAGGACCCGCACTTCGTAGGCATTGAGCGTGACCCGCGTGGGCTGGTCCGCGCGCAGCTCGAGCGCGCTCCCGGGAGCGAACGCGGGCGTCGCCCGCCAGTGCAGCGGCTCGGAGGCGGGGAGCTCGAGCATCGCAGCGAGCGCGAGCTCGAACGCCTGTGGCTGAGCGGCGGGGTTGCGCAGCGCAATCACCGCCCGTCCCGGCGCCCAGGAGGCCCAGCCGTAGACCTCACCGCGGGCCGGGTCGCCGCCCACCCAATGGCTGTCGCGCAGCACCGCCGCCCGCGCGCGGGCCCAGTTGGCCGCTGCGGCGAGCGTGTCCCAGTTGCGCTCGGTGAGGAGGTCGGGGGAGATGTACAGCTCCTGCAGTCCCGTGCCGGAGGCGAAGTAGTCGTGCACCTCGTCGGGGAAGTCGTCGTACGGGTCGGTGTCGAGGCCGTGGGCATGACGCGCGTAGATGATGCCGTGGAGCATGAGCGAGTTGAGGGGAAAGAGCGGCCCCTGCCGCACGACCCCGCCGTAAGTGTCGGCGTCGCGATAGGTGATCCAGCGCTGGCGGTTGCTGCCCGTGCCCGCGAAGCTGTGATCCTCCCCGCCGCGCCAGATGGAGTCCGCGCTGCGCAGCCAGAACGGCGAGGGCCAGGTGCCGGTGGTGAGATTGATGAACAGATCGGGCTCAACCGCCCGCAGGTCCGCGATGAGCGCGATCGCGGCCGCGAAGTCGCTGTCGAAGGCGCTTGCGGGCGTCACCTTGTCGGGACTGCCGGTGCCGTCGAGCTTGAACTGATTGACGCCGTCCTCGCGCAGCAGCCGCAGCGCCGCCTCGTGAAACAGCGCGTAGTACTTCGTCCCCGAGAGCGCGATCCCCTGCTCGTCGACCGCGTAGCCGGCTTCCCGCGCCGCCGCGAGCCGCTCACGCCGCGGCTTGCCGTAGCCGCCCCAGGGCGAGAGCCACACGCCGACGCCGGCGCCGAGGGCTTGCGCCGCCGCGCGCAAGGGCGTGAAGCCGTGCGGGAAGCCGGCGCTGAACTGCCACAAGCGGTGGGTGTCGTCCCAGCCGTCATCGAAGAGGAAGGAGTCCATGTGCACGTGGCGTGCGCGCACCAGGCGCTCGCCGAAGGTGCGGATGACGTCCAGCGCGTCGGCCTCGGTGTAGGGCGTGAAGTAGCCGATGTCGTACCAGGAGTTGTAGTGCAGGAACGTGCGGAAGGGCGCCGCGCGCTCGTTCTCGAGATAGGCGGCGAAGCCCCGGCGCCGCTGTCCGCGCGGCAGTACCCCGAGCACCGCGCCATATCGCACCGCTACCCCGGCGCGCAGCGGCAGCACCCGCCGCAGCGTCATGGTTGCCTGGCCGTCGGCCACGTCGGCCTCCGCCATCGGATGCTCGAAGGCGAAGAAGGCATTGCCGGCGACGATCGGGGAGCCCTGCGCGGTGCCCTCGACGAAGGCGCCCGGGAGCTCGAGCGCGATGAGCGCCACGCGCGCGAGATCGAGATCGGCGGCGGCCTCGAAGGTGAGCTCCTCGCGCACGTAGCTCGTCCCGTCGCGCAGCAGCGCGCGCCAGTGGACCGTGAGGCCGGTCGCGCCGTCGGTGAGCTCGGCATCGAGCGCCTGGCCCGCGCGGCGCTCCGCCGCGCGCGCGGCACCGGCCTGCGCGGCGATGGCGCTGCAGGCGGGCGGCGCGGCGAGCACGAAGCGCGCCGCGCCCACCGTGGCACTCCCGCGCGGTGTCACGGTGAAGAGCTCGCCGCTGAGGGCGCGCGGCTCGCGGGTGATGCCGTTGTCGAATGCCGCGGGGAGCAGGTGCCGGTCGTCGATCCGCACCGCGAAGCGCAGCGCCGCGTTGCTGAGAGCGGCTCCGTGCGCATCGCTCGCGCACTGCGCCGCCCCGGGGTCGAGCGGCAGCCAGGGCGGCGGCAGCTCCGCGGCGCTCAGCCGTGCCGCGAGGACCGGCAGCAGCGCGGCCAACACCCGGTATCCCATGGGGCCGCGATTATAGCGAGCGTTGCCGCGCTCGTTCAGGAGCGCGCGGCCCGATCTCTGCTAATCTCAGGAATCCCTCGCGGGCAGAAGCGGAGGCGCTGTGCACTTTCTGCTCATCTACGAATTCGTACCGGATTATCTCGAGCGGCGGCCGGCGCACCGCTCCGCGCACCTGCGCCTGGCCTGGGAAGCCCAGGCACGCGGCGAGCTGGTGCTCGCCGGCGCGCTCGCCGAGCCCGTCGACGGAGCCATCCTGCTCTTTCAGGGCGAGGACGAGCGCGCCGCCCGCGCCTTCGCCGAGGGCGATCCGTACGTGCGGGCGGGACTGGTGCGGCACTGGTCGGTGCGCCCCTGGACCACCGTCGTGGGTACGATGGCCGCGACGCCGGTGCGCCCGGCCGGCTGACGGACCGCGGCGTGACGGCGGGCGACGGCAGGCGAAGCGCGTGGCGGGCGGCGCCCGTCGCGGCCCTGCTCGCGCTGCTCGGGCTCAGCGGGCTCAGCGGGCTCAGCGGGCTCAGCGGGCTCATCGGCTCAGTCGCGCGCGCTGCGCAGCCGCAGCCCCTGACCGCCATCCTCATCGTCGCCCGTGCCGAGCTCCCGGATCCCACCTTCGCGCACGCGGTCGTGCTGGTGCTCAACAACCTGGGGCCCGCGCCCGCGGGCATCATCATCAACCACCCGACCGGGATTTCAGTGGCGGAGCTCTTCCCGGAACTGAAGCAGCTCGCCCGGCTCCCCGACAAGCTCTACTTCGGCGGACCGGTGGAGCTGAGCTCGGTATGGTTCCTGGTCCGTGCCGCGAAGGCCCCGGGCGCGGACGCCGTCAGAGCGTGCGAGGGCGTGTACCTGAGCGGGAGCCGCGAGCTGCTGCTGAAGCTCCTCGCGCGCGCGCAACCGATGAAGGGACTGCGCATCTTCGTCGGACACTCGGGCTGGGGACCGGGGCAGCTCGAGGCCGAGATCGCCCGCGGCGACTGGAAGCTCGAGCACGCGCGCGCCGAGGATATTTTCGACCGCAGGTTCGAGCGCCATCCGCCCGCGCCGCCGGAGCCGAAGGACGGTACCTGAGCCCTTACTGCAAGAGTCCGGTCGCCACCGCCGACATCGCCGTGACGCCGGTCTCGAGCGTCGGCTGCGGCAAGGGCTCGAAGCGGCTGGTGTGCGGTCCCGGCAGCTGCTGGCCCGCGGCTTGCGCGGCGGCGAGCTTCGCCGGGTCCATCGCGCCCAGACGGAAGTACACCACCGGGATCACGTTCCGCTTCAGATCGGCGCTCATGCCGAAGACGCCCACGTCCTCGCTTCCCATGACCCGCTCGGCCGGGCGCACCCGCTCGGCACCGAGCGCCTTCACCAGCAGCTCGCTCACGCGCGCCGTGAGCGCGGGGTCGTTGTACTGCACCGGCGTCGACTCGTCGTCGAGCACCGTGACGGTGGCGGCCTTCTGCGCAGGCAGGTTCGCGGCGACCGAGAGTCCGGCGGCCATTTGCCGCAATCCCGCGATGATCAGCCGGCGGCTCGCGTCGGAGAAGGAGCGCGTCGTCAGCTCGAGTTTCACCTCATCCGGAATGATGTTGCGCTTGGTGCCGCCGTGGATGGAGCCCACCGTGACGACGGAGGGATCCTGCGGATCCTCCTCGCGGCTCACGATGGTCTGGATCTGCGTGATGTAGTAGGCGGCGAGCGTCACCGGGTCGCGCCCGAGCTGCGGCGCCGAGCCGTGGCCGCCGATCCCCCGGATCACGACGTCGATGGAGGTGGAGCTCGCCAGCTGCGGCCCCGCGGTGATGCCCACCTGGCCGGCCGCCAGCGTGTTGGTGTCGTGCAGGCCGATGATCATGTCGGGACGCCCGAAGCGCTCGTAGAGATGATCGGCCAGCATGGCCTTGGCGCCGTCGATGGTCTCTTCCGAGGGCTGGCCGATGATCATGACCGTGCCGTGCCAGGCGCCGCGGGTGGCGGCCAGCGCCCGCGCGGTACCGAGCAGCACCGTCGTGTGCACGTCGTGCCCGCAGGCGTGCATCACGCCGACCTCCTGGCCGCTCGCGTTCTTGCTCATGACGTGGCTCGCGTAGGGGAGCCCGGTCTCCTCGATGATCGGCAGCGCGTCCATGTCGCCGCGGATCAGCAGCGTCTTGCCGGCCCCGTTCCTGAGGAGTCCCACCACGCCGAAGGCGCGTGAGCCGTCGGGGTATACGCCGACGTGCTCGGTGACGCTGTAGCCCGCCGCGCGCAGGCCCCGGGCGAGAATCGCCGAGGTGCGCGCCTCGTGGTGCGAGAGCTCCGGATGCGCGTGAATGTCCTCGTAGGTCTCGAGGAGCGAGGCGCTCTGGCTCGCGACCGCGGGCGGCAGGGGCTGCGCCCCGAGCAGCGGGGCAAAGAGCAGCGTGCAGGCGAGGGCGGCGAGGATCTTCACAGAGGGGGCTCCCTTGGAATCGTGGGACCGTCGAGGCTACCGTGTGTCAGGCGCCTTCGACGGTGAGCTCGACCGGCACGTTGTTGCGCGTGGCGTGCGAGTAGGGGCAGATCTTCTCGTGGGCTTCGCGCGCGCAGGCTTCGAGCTCGGCCTGCGGGAGCGTCGCGTCCTTGACGTGCAGCTTCACCGCGAGGCCGAAACCGCCCGCATCGCGCGGGCCGATCGAGACGCTGCAGGTGACGGTCGCGCCCTTGGCGTTCTTCTTCCTTTGCACCGCGACGAAGTCGAGCGCCCCGCCGAAGCAGGCGGCGTAGCCGCAGGCGAACAGGTGCTCGGGCGTCGTCGTCTCGGGGCGTCCCGGGCCGCCCATGGCCTTCGGGACCGACAGGTTGACCGACACGGAATGATCCGCGGCCTCCGCATGGCCGTTGCGGCCCCCGGTGACGGAGGCGACCGCGGTAAAGACAGGCTTGATGGTGTCCATCGGGATACTCCTCTGCTGCGTCCATGTTCCCATGACTTCGGGGGAATTCAAGTAACGGCAGGGATACAAACGAGCGCGGCCATGGCCGTGGCCGTGCCGGCGCGATTTCCCGCATGAAAGCGCGCGCCGGCCCTCAGGCATGGGTTAGGATCGGTAAAAATCTGGGAATTCCCATGACCCGGATCCATGTCGCAATCGCGGTCGCGGGCGATGCACGCCGCCGCCTCTACGAAGTCGCCACGATGTGCCGGCGGCTCGGCTTCGGCCATACCTCGACGCACACGGACGTCGGCGTGCTCGAGGGCCTGGCCGCACTCGAGGATCTGCCGGCGCTGCGGGCGGTGCCGGGCGTGCTCGCCATCGAGATGGAGGAGCCGCGCAGCTCGCGCGGCTCACGACGCTCGCAGCCGGTGAGGATCCGCACCCCGGGCGCCCGGCGCGCGCGCCGCGCCGCGGCGCGCACCGGACCGTAGCCGCCTCACTCGCCGAGCGCCGTCCGCGGCGCCAGCGCATCGATCTGCACGTGATCGGTGCGCGCAGCCTTCTCCCAGGTCTGGAGCGTGAGCCCGTTGCGCTCGAGGAGCGCGCGGATCTCGCCGGTGCGCCAGTCGAGGATCTGGTCGAGCACCGGCACCATGATGCTGAAGGCGTTGTCGCTCAGCACGGTGCTGCGCGCGATGCGCGCGAGCTGGCGGTTGTCGGACACGGCGATGGTGAAGCCGTCGTGGTTGTTGACATGCAGCATGACGTGCACGTCCGAGCTGCCATCGCCCACGTAGATGACGCGATCGGCGGGTATCGCGAGCCGCCGCTCGAGCTCCTCGATGACCGCCACCTTGCCGTACCCGGCCGGGACGCGGCGGATGGCCTGCACCTCGCCGGAAGCCGCATCGAACTCGAGCTCCGTGCCGTAGATGTGATCGGGCGCGACGATCCCTTCGAGTGCCGACACCACGATCTCGCGCGGCGCGGCCGAGATCACGTAGAAGGAGAATTTGAGTCCCGCCAGCCCCTGCCCGAGAAACTGCACCAGCGCCTGAATGTCGCTCTTCAGCCGCACGCGCCTGCCGGTCTCGATGAGGTGCTCGTGGCGCACGCCGCGAAAATCCGGATCGTGGCGGATGAGATAGGCGAGCTCGCCTCCCTGCTGCACGAGGTTGGTCCGGGCGAGTCCCGTGACGCGCTCGCCGTAGTCCGTGACGCCGAGCAGGCTGCTCAGCACCAGTCCCGAATCGTTGAAGCTCAGCGTCTGATCGAAATCGGAGGCGAGCAGATAGTGTCTGGTCATGTGAGGATTCCATTGCAGGAGCCGTGCCAGCGCGCGCGCGGCCGCAGGGCGCGTCCGGGCGGCTCGTGCCGGGCGGCAGCCGCGCCGCACGCCCGCTTGCGGAGCGTGCACCGCCGCCCGCGCACGGCCCTGGTGCACGCGGCGCATGGTCGCAGAATCGCGCGACGCTGAGGTTACACATTGACGCGCCGGACCGGGAGGGGCTATAAATAATATACAAGTAATAACTTGTATATAAAGGGAGACTGCCATGTGGCTCATCATCGGCCTGTTCGCCGTCGCCGCCGTCGTCGGCCTCACCATGGCGATCGCCGCCTTCCAGGGAAAACTCCCGCCGGTGCCGAGCGCGATCCTGCACGGGGTGCTGGCGGCGGCCGCACTCGTGCTGCTGCTCATGGCGGTGCTGGTGAAGGGCGCGGGGGGCGCGGCGCTCTGGGCGCTCGGCTGTCTGCTGCTCGCGGCGCTCGGGGGCTTGACGCTCGCCTTCGGCTTCCACGCCCGCAGGAAACCCCTCCCGCCCGGCTTCGTCGCCGGTCACGCTCTCATCGCGGCCGTGGGCCTGCTGCTGCTGCTCGCGGGCGCGCTGAAGCTCATCTAGCATCGCAGGCATGCAGCGCAGCGCGTTCCGCCACCCGGTGCATCCGGTGCTGGCGCATTTCCCGATCGCCTTCTGGCTCGGCGCCTCGGGCGCCGATCTCATCGCCTGGCGCACCGGGAACCCGCTGTGGTGGACGGTGAGCCATCACGCGATCGCCGCGGGGCTCGTCATGGGGACGCTGGCGCTGCTGACGGGGGGAGTCGAGCTCGCGCTGCGCCAGCTGCCCGCTGCGGCCTGGCGCTGGGCCGGCGTGCACGCGGGACTCATGAGCACCGCGCTCCTGTGCTTTCTCGTGAGCCTCTCCTGGCGCGGCGTGACGCCGCCGCCGGCATCCGCCGTCTGGGTCGCGCTTTTTGGCTCGGCGCTGCTGCTCGTCGGGGGCTTCTGCGGTGGAACGCTGGTGTACGGCTATGGAGTGGGAGTGTCGTGGCGCGCCGCAAGACCCGGGTAGCGCGGCGGCGGGTGCATCCCGCGGTGTCGATGGCCCGCGTGGCGCCCGTGGCGAGTCCTGCGCCCGCCGTGCTCGAGGCGCTCAAGCGCGCAGGTCCTCTCAGCACCCGCGAGCTCGCCGCGCATCTTCACGTCACCTACGAGGCGGTGCGGCAGCAGTTGGGTGAGCTCACGCGCTCGGGCTGGGTCGCGGCGGAGCCCGCTGCCGCCGCTCCCGGCCGCAAGCGCGGACCCGCCGCGCGGCGGTACCGCCTGAGCGCCGCCGCCGAGCATCTGTTCCCGAAGCGCTACGACGCGCTTTCCGTCGAGCTCGTGCACAGCGCGCTCGAGCAGTTCGGCGGTGCCGGGGTCGTCGCGCTGCTGGCACGCATGACGGAGGCGCGCGTCGCGCGCTGGGCGCCGCAACTGAAGGGCCGCGGCGTGAGGGAAAAACTCCAGGCCCTGACCGCACTCTACGGGGACGCGGATGCCTGGATGGAGGTCGAGTGGCGCGCCGGCGCCCCCGCCCTGATCGAGCGCAACTGCCCCTTCCTCAACGTCGCCACGGCCCATCCGGCGGTCTGCAGCGTCTCGGTCAACACCCTGAGTCGGCTCCTCGGCTGCCGGGTGGTGCGCGAGCAGCGCTTCCAGGCCGGCCACGGCCGCTGCGTGTTCCGCGTGCGGCTCGAGGAGCCGCGGCCTGCCGGTGCGGCCTTCGCCCTCGAGACCTGATCCGCCCGACCGCGGGAATTATTTCTCTCGCCTGTTCAGGCACTTAGCTTCACCAGCCGGGTCTCGTGCATCCGGGCGTCAATTTTTTCGGCTCTCATTCGTCGTAGTTCTGAAGGCGCGTGCGCACTGCCGCGGCCCCGAAGAGGAGATTTTCCAATGCGCGTCATGGTGATCGTGAAAGCCACTCCCGATTCCGAAGCCGGCGTACTGCCGAGCGAGGAGCTCCTGACCGAAATGGGCAAGTTCAACGAGCAGCTGGTCAAGGCCGGCGTGCTGCTCGCCGCCGAGGGGCTGCAGTCGAGCGCCAGGGGCGTGCGCGTGCGCTTCGGCGGCGGCAAGAGCACGGTCATCGACGGGCCCTTCACCGAGACCCGGGAGCTGATCGCGGGCTTCTGGCTCTGGCAGGTGCGCTCGATCGAGGAAGCGGTCGAGTGGATCCGCCGCTCGCCGTTCAGCAAGAGCAACGAGGAGCTCGAGATCCGCCGGGTGTTCGAGGCCGAGGACTTCGGCGACGCGCTCACCCCGGAGCTGCGCGCGCAACAGCGCAGCCGCGCCGAGCGCATCTCCCGTAACTGACCGCTCGCCCAAGCGACACCCGGTTGCGACGGTCTGAAGGTGGTCCTCGCTTGCGCAGTGCAGCTCGCGATGATGTCATCCGCCGGTATGCAGGCTGCGGATGTCGCCCGCACCATCGATGCGGTGTGGAGGATCGAGTCGGCGAAGCTGATCGCTTCCCTCGCGCGTCTGACGCGCGACGTCGGACAGGCGGAGGAGCTCGCCCAGGATGCGCTCGTCACGGCACTCGAGCAGTGGCCGCGTACGGGCATCCCCGCGAACCCGGCGGCCTGGCTCATGACCACCGCGCGCAATCGCGCCTTCGATCTGCTGCGCCGTCGCCGCATGCTCGAGCGCAAGCACGAGACGCTGAGCGCTGATGCCCGCATGGAGGAAGAGGAGAGCCACATGAGCGTCGAGGCCGCGGCCGACGACGAGATCGGCGATGACCTGCTGCGTCTGATCTTCACCGCCTGTCATCCGCTGCTGGCGACCGAGGCGCGCACGGCGCTCACGCTGCGCCTGCTGGGCGGGCTCACGACCGCGGAAATCGCCCGTGCCTTTCTCGTCCCCGAGACCACGGTCGCGCAGCGCATCGTGCGCGCCAAGCGTGCGCTCGCCGATGCCGCCGTGCCGTTCGAGATACCCCGCGGGGAGGAGCTGCGCCGCCGGCTGAGCTCCGTGCTCGAGGTCATCTATCTCATTTTCAACGAGGGCTACGCCGCGACCACGGGCTGCGACTGGATGCGGCCGGCACTGTGCGAGGAGGCGCTGCGCATCGGGCGCATACTCGCCGGCCTCGCGCCCCGGGAGAGCGAAGTCCACGGGCTCGTGGCGCTCATGGAGATCCAGGCCTCGCGCATTCGCGCGCGCACCGGTCCCAGCGGTGAGCCGGTGCTGCTGCTCGAGCAGAATCGCGCGCTCTGGGATCGCGTGCTGATCCACCGCGGGCTGATCGCGCTCGCGCGCGGCGAGGCGCTCGGTGAGACCCGCGGACCGTACCTGCTGCAGGCGGCGATCGCCGCCTGCCACGCGCGCGCGCTCACGCCGGCGGACACCGACTGGGTCTACATCACCGCGCTCTACGATGAGCTGGTGCGGCTCGTGCCGACGCCGGTGGTGGAGCTCAACCGCGCCGTCGCCGTGTCGATGGCCTACGGGCCGGCCGCCGGGCTGGAGCTGGCGGACGCGCTCGCCGCCGAGGGGGCGCTCGCGTCCTATCACCTGCTGCCGAGCGTGCGCGGGGACCTGCTCGCCAGGCTCGGCCGCTACACGGAAGCGCGCGGGGAGTTCGAGCGCGCCGCGCTCCTCACCAGAAACGCCCGCGAGAGCCGGCTGCTGCTCGATCGCGCCGCCGCCTGCGAGCGGGCGTAGCATTGCCGGCATGTCGTACCTGCTGCTCATCATCGAGCCCACCGGACAGCGGCACGAGCGCGGCCTCGAGGCCGGACGCGCCGCTTACGATCACATGGTCCGCTACGCCGAAAGCCTCAAATCCCGCGGGCTGCTGCTCGGCATGAACTCGCTCAAGGCGGGCGGCGCGCGGCTCTCGGGCAACGGCGGCAAGCGTGCGGTGGTCGACGGACCCTTCACCGAGGCCAAGGAGCTCGTGGGCGGCTACTTTCTCGTCGACGTGGCGACGCGCGCCGAGGCCCTGGCGCTCGCCGCCGAGTGCCCTGCCCTTGAGTGGGCCGCGGTCGAGGTGCGGGAAACCGGACCCTGCTACGAGTGAGGCTTCGGGGAGCTACTCGTCCGCGCCGATCGGCATCCCGGGCGGCGCCTCGATGGGCTCGGCGGGCGCGAACTTCGCCGGGTCGTTGAGATACAGATCGATGCGGTGCGCGAGGTAGGCATCCGTCGCCGAGCGTGCGTCGGCGCGCCGGCGGATCGCGACGAGCTTCGCCTGGGCAATGGCACGCACCTCGCCCGCGGTGCTCTTGTCCGCCGCGAGCCTCAGCAACGCTTCCACCGTGCGCGCATAGACCGCGCGCTGCACCGCCCGGACGAGCCCCGTGCCGTGCGGCGCCGTGCCCGTGGTGGCGAGCGCGCCGTCGATCACCGCCTCCAGCGTCAGGTTCTGCGGGTCCCGCGCGCTGTACTCGACCAGCCGCGCCGCGCGCTGCGGCGTGAAGAGGTCGGCGAGCGTGAGATCCGCCGCGCACTCGGCGGCCGCGATGGGATCGAACGCCGGCGCCGTTCTGGAGGGTAATGCCTCGCGAGTCGCCGGGAGGCCCGGCGGCCGCGGCGGCAGGACTTTGAGCAAAGGCTCGGGCAGGGTGAGGAATTCCGGCGCGAGCGTTTTCAGCACCGCGGTGAGCGCACGCTGCTGCAGCCCGGCGCTGACGATCGCCGGTCCCGGCGACCCGTCCCCGCGCAGCTGGTAGCGGTAGTCGAGGCCGCCGATCTCGGTGACCGCGGCGTCCACCTGGTAGCGGTGCAGCAGGTAGAGCGGCACCAGGGTGTCCTCGAGCTGCGCCACGGGCACCCCCGGGCGGATGGCGTTCTCGCCGAAGCGCGCGAGCGCCGCGGCGCGCACGGTCAGCAAGCGCTCGAGCTCGACGGCCGGGTCGGCGCCGTTGTCCCACATGTGGGCGTAGGGGTGGGCGCTGCTCACCGCGCGGGCATCCGCATCGGTGATGAAGACGAGCCCGGTCCTCGCCGAGTCGCGCAGGATCCGCTCGAGGCCGGCGGCCTCATCCGCGGGGCTGGCGAACTGGCGGTAGCCGTAGTCGATGCTGACCTTGTCCCACTCGCCGATGTTCACCGGGTAGGCCTGCGAGAGATCGGGGACGCCGTTGCGATCGAGCGTAATCCAGGGATGCGGGTAGTCCATGACCGACACCGACTGCGCCGGCGTGTGCGGCCAGGCGCTCGCGGCGAAGTTGTGGACCAGCCCCAGCGTGTGCCCGATCTCGTGCGCCGCGAGCAGCCGCAGGCGCGCCAGCACCATCTCGGCCATCGGATCGTGCGCTGCCGATGCCGCGCCGGCCGTGCCGTAGGGCGCGAGCAGCGCTTCGGCGATCAGGTAATCCTGGCGGCCGCGCAGTGAGCCGAGCGTGACGTTGCCCTTGATGATCTCGCCGCTGCGGGGGTCGGATACCGGGAAGCCGTACGACCAGCCGCGCGTGTAGCGGTGCACCCACTGGACGATGTTGTAGCGATCGTCCATGGGATCGGCGCCTTCGGGCAGCAGCTCCGCCTGGAAGGTGCCCGGCGCCCAGCCCGCGGCCTGGAAGGCCTGGTCCCACCAGCGCGCGCCTTCGAGCAGCGCGGAGCGGATCGGCTCGGGCGCGCCGCGATCGATGTAGTAGCGGATCGGCGCGACCGGCTTGCAGCTCGCGGTGCAGGCCGGGTCTTCCTTGATGAGCCGGTGGCGCAGGATCAGGTGCTGATCGACGCTCGCGCCGAGCGGCGCGGTGTAGTCGCGGTAGGTGAGATCGAAGTAGCCGGCGCGCGGATCGAAGCGCCTCGGTACGAAGCCCGGGCCCGGGAGCTCGACGAACGCCTGGTGCTCGCGCACGGTGAGCGCGTGCGCATCGGGCGTCACGTCATCGACGAGGCGGCTCCTGGCGGTCGAGTCGGCCGCGAAGGTGAGGATCGCCTCCACCTCGACGTTCCTGGGAAACGCAGCCGTGCCGTCGAGCGCAATCGCCGAGCGCGCCGGGTCGAGCTTGTAGACATCCTGTTTGCCGCGCGCGAGTGTCTCGGCGACGTTGTGCGCGTCACGCACGAAGAAGTCGGTGGCATCGACCAGCACCGCCGCGGACTGACCGGCCGCGGCCGGGTCCTCGGCCTCGACCTTGAAACCCGCGAGCACCGACTCGGGGAAGGACTGCGTGACCGCGAGCCGCTCGGGCGCGGAGCCCGTGACGCTGCGGAAATCCTGGTTGGGCTCGACCAGCAATACCTTGGGACCGATGCGCTCGAAGCGCACGATGCGGGCGCGCGCGACCTGGCCGCGATCGAGTCCGAGATCGTTCGAGCCGACGCCGTAGGGGAGCGACTGCAGATAGAGCAGATCGGTGTCGAGGCGCGGAATCTCGAGGTAGAGCTTGCCGCTCTTCTCATCCCAATGCAGCGTCAGCAGCCCGCGCATGTGGCGCATCGCCGCGGTGCGCGCGGCGATGGTCTCGGAGCGCTCGGGGGCCCTCGCGCCGGTGGCGGGTGCCTCCGCCGGCCACGCCGCGGGGGCGCTGGCCGCGAGGGCCGCGATCGTCAGGAAGCATTTGAGCTCGCGCGTGCGCATGTTGTTCTTGCCGTCCGGGGTGCCGGCTGCGTCTCACATCTGCGGCGCCCAGGAGCTGCACCAGCCCGCGGCCTTCACGGCCTTGCCGGGGAAGAGCTGGCACGGGCCCTGGGTCGAGCCGTACGGTCCCTGGTAGAGCGCGCAGGTGGCGCAGCGGCTGCCGGCGGCGGCGCCGCTCGCCTTGGCCGCATCCTCGACGTACTTCAGCGCCCGCGCTTGCGCCGAGCCCGGGTCGAGAAGCGGCTCGGCTGCCGCGGCCCCGTCAGCGCGCGCACGCGCGGCGGCGAGCAGCGTGAACGGCACGGCGAGTGCGAGTCGCTCGAGGAATCGGCGGCGGGCGATCGAGCGCAGAGGCCTAGCTCGACGCCTGGGCCGCGTAGGTCTCCATCATGAGACCGGTGCCGCCGCGCGAGACGTGCGCGACGACCGCGATGCGCCGATGGAGCTTGATGATGGTGCCCAGGTTGATGGCGAATGAAAGCACGACCTGCTGTCCCTTGCGCAGCCCGAGATTGCTGGTCTCGATGAACACGCCCGTCGCGCTCAGGTTCACCGCCTTGCAGAGCTTGCGGCGGCCGCCGGGCACCGTGATGTACACGATCGTGCGGGCACGGTGGCGCGTGTGCAGGCGGCGTTCTACTGAGTCCTTCATCTCGGTCATTTCGAGGTTCTTCTCTTTCGAGCGGGCCGTCAGATCCCTTCGCCGATCCGCGACATCATTATGCTCCGCCGCCTGCGGGGCGCTGCGCGCGAGTAAACTTAATTTTGCCACTTCGCTGCAACGTTTTCGGCGTCAAAAATCCGCCGCGCTGCAGTGCCGTCCGTCTCAGATCCTGCAAAAAGCAGGCCGCCAACGGGGCCGCAGCCTCAAGCCTCGCGTAAAAAGCGGCCGATCTCGGCCCCGAAGGTCTTCAGATCGACGAGAAAGGCGTCGTGACCCTCGATGCAGCTGAGCGGCGCGAAGCGGGTGGCCACGCCCCCCGCCTCGAGCGCCTCGGCGATCGCCTGCTGCTCCGTCACCGAGAAGAGCAGATCGGTTTGCACCCCGATCACCAGCGCCTGGCTCAAGCCCGAGCGCCGGAACAGCGCGGCCGGAACCCCGTGCGCGGCGAGCTCGAAGCGGTCCATGGCGCGCGAGAGGTAGAGGTAGCAGTTCGCGTCGAACACATTCGTCCAGCGCATCGCGAGGGACTCAAGATACCCCTGCACCGCGAACTCGGAGGCGAAGGGGTCCTTCGACTCCATGTCGGCGCGGATCGGGGCGCGGCCGAAGCGTTGCTGCCATTCGGCGGCCGAGCGGTAGGTGAGGGTGCCGAGCTTGCGGGCGATGCGCTGCCCGTTGAGCGGCGGCTTGTCGGCCGTGTAGTGGCCGCCCCTCCAGTCGGGGTCCCTGGTGATGACCTCCCGCTGGATGGAGCGCAGTGCGATCGCAAACGGCGCCGCCGCCATGGTGCCCGAGATGCCGACGAGGCGCCGGGCCGAGCCCGGGAACATGGCGGCATAGGCGAGCACCACCATGCCCCCGAGCGAGGGTCCCATGACGGTATCGAGTCGCCCGATGCCGAGGCTCCGCACCGTCTCGTAGCCGGCGCGGGCGATGTCCTCGACCGAGAGGTCGGGAAAGGTCAGCCGGTAGGGCTTGCCGGTGGCCGGATCGGGCGAGGCAGGACCGGAGGAGCCGAAGCAGCTGCCGAGGGAGTTCACGCAGATGACGAAGTAGCGCTCGGTATCGAGCGCGAGCCCGGGGCCCACCATGCCCTGCCACCAGCCGTCGGACGGGTCGCGCTCGGAGGAGGCTGCGTGCGCCGGCGGTGAGAGCCCCGTGAACAGCAGGATCGCGTTGTCGCGCGCCGCGCTCAGCGTCCCCCAGGTCTCATAGGCGATGCGTCCCCCGTGCAGCGCGCCCCCGCGCCACATCGGAAAGGGATCCGACAGCTGCGCGAAGGCTCGCGCGTCCGTAGCCATCAGCATCTAAGGCTCCGGATCGCTCCCGTCGGAGATTCCCTCGAAGAGGATCGTCGAGAGATAGCGCTCGCCGGTGTCCGGGAGCATGGCGAGAAGGGTCGCTCCCTGCGGCGCCTCGGCGGCGATCTTGAGCGCCGCGGCGAAGGTTGCCCCGGAGGAGATGCCGCAGAGGATCCCCTCGCGGCTCGCGAGCTGACGCGCCGCTTGCACCGCTTCGGCGTCCGTCACGGTCACGATGCGGTGGGCGACGTCGCGCTGCAACACCTCGGGCAGGAAGTCCGGCGTCCAGCCCTGGATCTTGTGCGGCGACCAGGGCTTGCCGGCGAGGAGCGACGCCCCCTGCGGCTCGCAGGCGACGATCTGAACCTCGGGGCGCGCCAGGCGGATCATCTGGCCGGCGCCGGTGAGCGTGCCGCCCGTGCCCCAGCCGGTGACGAAGTAATCGAGCCGCCGGCCGGCGAAGTCCTGCAGGATCTCAGGTCCCGTGGTGCTCCTGTGGTAGGCGGGGTTGGCCTCGTTCTCGAACTGCTGCGCCAGGAACCAGCCGTGCTTCTGCGCGAGCTCGGCGGCTTTACGCACCATGCCGGAGCCGCGCTCGGCGGCGGTGGTGAGGATCACCCGCGCGCCGAGCATGCGCATGAGGCGACGCCGCTCGACCGAGAAAGTCTCGGTCATGACGGCGACGAAGGGATAGCCCTTGGCGGCGCACACCATGGCGAGCGCGATGCCGGTGTTGCCCGAGGTGGCTTCCACCACCGTCTGGCCCGGCTTGAGCGTGCCCCGGCGCTCGGCATCCTCGATGATGGCGATGGCGAGGCGGTCCTTGACCGAGCCGAGCGGGTTGAAGAACTCGCACTTCACGTACAGCGTGACGTGCTTCGGTGCGAGGTGGTTAACGCGGACAATGGGGGTCTTGCCGATGGTGCCGAGGATGCTTTCGTAGATCATGGCGTCTTTTTACTCGTCTCGAAGCCGGGCCGGCAAAGGATACCGGGTCATCTGCTTAAGAGCCTTCGTTATGAGCCGCGGGCCGGGGGACCCGTTCCGCCTTGAGCTCTGACGCGGCCGAAAAAGGTGGGGTGCGCCTGCAGAAGCTCCTGGCCGAGGCGGGCCTGGGATCCCGCCGCACGGTCGAGGAGTGGATCCGGGCCGGCCGGGTTACGGTCGGGGGGGTGAAGGCCCGGCTCGGCGATCGGGCCCAGCCATCGGATGACGTGCGGCTCGATGGCAAGCGCCTCACCCTCAGGGCTCCCGACGCCGTCCCCCACGAGCTACTCCTTTATTACAAGCCGCTGGGGGAGGTGACCACCCGGGCCGACCCCGAGGGGCGGCCGACGGTGTTCGAGCGACTGCCGCCGCCCCGGCGCGGCCGCTGGATCAACGTCGGCAGACTGGACGTCAACACCACAGGGCTCCTGCTCCTGACCACCGACGGCAAGCTCGCTCACCGCCTGATGCACCCCTCCGGCGGGATCGAGCGGGAATACCTGGTCCGCGTGCGGGGGCGGCCGTCGGCCGAGGCGCTCGGGCGCCTCCTCCTCGGGGTGCCGCTCGAGGACGGCCCGGCCAGTTTCGGCCGGATCGAGGGGGAGGGCAGCACCTACCGGGTGGTACTCACCGAGGGCCGCAATCGCGAGGTCCGCCGGCTCTGGGAGGCGGTCGGCCACGAAGTCAGCCGGCTGAAGCGCATCCGCTACGGGCCGGTCGAGCTCCCGGAAGATATGAAACCGGGTGAAAGCCGCCGGGGAACCCCCAAACTCCTCGAGAAGCTGGCCGGGGCGATCGCGGGCTCCACCAGCGCGGGCTAGCCCTAAAGGGATAGGCCAAGCCCCTGCCGCACCTAGCAAATATCGCGCCAGAACAATTGACACCCCGGCCTTCGGAAATCAAAATACGCGGCTCGTTTTGCGGAGGGGTACCCAAGCGGCCAACGGGAGCAGACTGTAAATCTGCCGGCTTACGCCTTCGAAGGTTCGAATCCTTCCCCCTCCACCAGATGTATGGAGCGGGGAGAGAGACACCCTCGGAGCCGGGCGCCGGCGGATGGGTCGCCATCAGCGGCGGGTGTAGTTCAATGGTAGAACCTCAGCCTTCCAAGCTGATGACGTGGGTTCGATTCCCATCACCCGCTCCAGCTTTGTTCGCGCGTCGACATCTGAGCACCGAGCCCATGTAGCTCAGTTGGTAGAGCACGTCCTTGGTAAGGACGAGGTCACCGGTTCAATCCCGGTCGTGGGCTCCAGTCGACTGGGTGCGAGAGTGTCAGGTTTTTCGAGTTAGGAACTTCCATGTCCAAAGAGAAATTCGAGCGTAACAAGCCGCACGTGAACGTGGGGACGATTGGTCACGTGGACCATGGGAAGACGACGTTGACGGCGGCGCTGACGAAGGTGATGGCCGAGACGAACGGCGGACAGTTCGTGGCGTA
>DATKPR010000145.1:0-10543 GCA_035523985.1 Steroidobacteraceae bacterium
GGGGCGCCGCCGGACCGTCGTTGCCGACCGCCGCGACGACCAGGAAGCCGCGCGCCACGACGTTGCGCACGATGCTCTCGAGCATCCGGTTGGGCGGGCCGACCAGGCTCACGTTGATCACCGCGACGCGCTCGCCCACCAGCCACGCCAGGGCGTCGGCGACTGCCTCCACCGACCCACCTGTCGGCAATCCGCAGAAGACATCCGCCGCATAGAGCTCCGCACCCGGAGCCGCTCCCTGAAACGCGCCGGTGTGACCGACGAGGAGCGAGGCGACCGCGGTGCCGTGGGGAGCCGGCACGGTGGCACCCCCGCAGCCGTGGCGATGCAGCACGCTGCCGGCGAAGGCACCGTGTCCGGCGTCCACTCCGCTGTCGATGAGGCCGAGGCGCGCGACGACGGGCGCCGCTGTGGCACCGCCGGCGGCGGCCGCCGGAGAGGGCGTTGCCGGGCCCGCCGCGCCGGCGCTCTCGAGGTAGATGTGATTGAAATCGTAACTGCCGGCGGGATCGAGCGTCTGCAGCCGCCGCAGGGCGCGTGCCGTATCCCCCGTGACGCGCAGCACCAGCAATCGCGTGTCGAGCCCGGCGAGCGCCGATTCGCGCTCGATGGTGAAGCCGGCGCGCGCCACGGCCGCGAGCGAGGCCGCATCCGGTGACAGCAGGAGCACCTGGCCGCGGACGATCGGCTCGCCGTGGCTGTCGGCCTCGAGGACATCGCGATGACGGCGCAGGAGCTCCCTGATCCGCAGATGGCGCAGCTCGCGCAGCTGCGCGGGATCGAGCTCGGCTGTGGCGGC
Organism: Steroidobacteraceae bacterium; assembly: GCA_035523985.1. GTDB lineage: Bacteria > Pseudomonadota > Gammaproteobacteria > Steroidobacterales > Steroidobacteraceae > 13-2-20CM-66-19. Next base: position 800 of record DATKPR010000145.1, read on the forward strand.
GTCGGCCGCGCCCGGCAACCCGGTCAGTACGCCCGGCACGGTGACCGGGGGCAGCGCCGGCACGCGCACCGGCGGCAAGCCGAGCTGCGCGCCGGCAGTCCCGGTCAGACACACCAGCAATGCCGCAGACAACGCCCGCATGGAATGACCATAGTTGAATGTGGCTGCCCATGGAAGAAATGGAAGAAAATGGGCGCGATGATCGTAGTCAGGTCATAGCGCTTGTCCGTCGACCGCCTGCGCGAGGAGCTCGTCACACTGCTGCCGCGGTTGCGCCGCTTTGCGCGCGCACTGGCGCGCAATCCCCAGGACGCCGACGACCTGGTGCAGACGGCGGTGGAGCGCGCGCTGCGGCACGCTGCGCAGCGGCGCGACGACGCGCCGCTCGCCGCCTGGCTCTACGGGATCCTGCGCAACGCCTGGATCGACGAGCAGCGCGCAGGCGCGCGGCGCGGGCGGCTGTTCACGGCGGCGGAGGCGGGCGAGCAGGTCGCGGACGCCGCGCACGCCGGCGCGGCGGAGTCGCTCGCGGTGCAGGACGCCCTGGGACGGCTGCCCGACGAGCAGCGCCTGGCGGTTGCGCTGGTGCTGATCGAGGGCCTGTCGTACAAGGAGGCCGCGCACGTGATGGAGGTGCCGATCGGAACGCTGACGAGCCGCCTGGCGCGCGCCCGCGAGACGCTGCAGGCAATACTCGGAGAGCCTTAGCGGAGCCCAGTGATGACTTACAGCGAGGAAACTCTGATCGCGTATGCCGACGGCGAGCTGGATGCCGCGACGCGCGCCGCGCTCGAGACCGCCATGGCGGACGATCCGCAGCTCGCGCAGCGCATCGCCCGTCACCAGGCGCTGCGCGCGCGGTTGCAGTCCGCCTTCGCGGGCGTGCTCGAGGAGCCGCTGCCCGAGCGCCTGCTCGCGAGTGTGCGCGGTGCCGCGGCCGGAAGGCGCGCCGCCAACGTCGTGGCGCTGCAGCCCCGGGGGCGCGCGCGCTGGAGCTGGCCGCAGTGGAGCGCGATCGCCGCGAGCCTCATCGTCGGCGCGTTGCTCGGCCCGCCGCTGCTGCGTCCAGGCGCGGATACTTCCCTGATCGATACGACCGGCGGGCGGATGGTGGCGAGCGGCGCTCTGGCGCGCGCCCTCGCCGAGCAGCTCGCGAGCAGCCAGCCGGCCGGCGCGCCGGTGCATATCGGCGTCAGTTTCCGCAGCCGCGGGGGTGCGTACTGCCGGACGTTCTCACTGCAGGCCGCGGGCGGGCTCGCGGGCCTCGCGTGCCATGAGCAGAGCTCGTGGCGCATCGAGACGCTGGCGCGCGCCGAGTCCGAGCCGGTCGGCGCGGGCCTGCGTCCCGCCGCCTCTGCGCTGCCACCCGCGGTCGCGCAGACCCTCGCAGAGCTGATCGTCGGCGAGCCGCTCGACGCGACCGGCGAGAGTGCCGCCCGCGCGCGCGGCTGGGCGCGCTAGAGGCTCACAGCCCCCACGCGCTGGCGAGGCGCGCCCGCGCCGCCAGGCCCGCCTCCAGCCCGGTCGCATTGACCACCGCGAGCCGGAAGCCGCCGGGGGGCATCGCGTGCGCCTCCGCCGGCCGGTCCTCGTGGAAGGTGATCTGCACGCTGCTCACGTGCGCCATGCGGCGCACGTCCGCGACCAGCTGTGCCGGGGGATGGCGGTACGCGCGGCCGTGCGGGCCGAACAACGCGAGGCTGTAGCCGTCGCGGCGGTCCGCATCGGCGAACTCCCACGCGCCGCGCGCGTAGAGCCCCACCACCGCATCCAGATAGCCGCCGCCGTACAGATCCGGCCACTGATCGGCGACGCGCAGATGCGCCTCGATGATGCGCCCGCCGATCGTCTCGGCGTTGAACATGCCCGTGTAGCCGGCCATGTGCCGCACGATCCAGTCGCTCAGATACGCCGCCAGCGACTCGCGCCGGCCCGCCTCGATCGTCCAGTAGTCGAACGTGCCGCCCACGCCCGGAGCGCCGCGACAGTGGCGCAACCAGCGCGCCTCACCGCTCACCACGGCCACGTCGGTGCTCACATGCTCGCCGGTGAGCAGCGGCATCCAGAAGTGCCCCGCGGTCTCCTCGCGCTCGTAGGTCGCGAGGTCGGCAAGCACGCGGCTGCCAACCCCCATGCCGTGCAGGTTGATGATCGGCTTGCTGAACACCGGGAACGACGGCGGCCGCACGCCATGCGGCGCGCAGACGAGCCCCTGCGACTCGGCGATGCTCAGCTTGTCGTAGACCCAGCGGTGGCGGGGATTCCACTCCCAGGCGTCCGGATCCTCGGTGGGTATGCGCACGTCCGGCGGACACGCGACCGCCTCGAAGTACTGCAGTCTCCAGGGATCGGCCTCGCAGAAAGGCACCGGCCCCCCTGGGCGATCAGAACAGTCCCGTGATGCGGCCGTGATCGTCGACGTCGATGTTGTTGGCGGCCGGCACCTTGGGCAGGCCCGGCATGGTCATGACGTCGCCGCAGATCATGACGATGAACTCCGCGCCCGCGGCGAGCCGCACCTCGCGGATATTCACCGTGTGGCCCTCGGGCGCGCCGCGCAGCTTCGGGTCGGTGGAAAAGGAGTACTGCGTCTTGGCGACGCACACCGGATAGTGGCCGTAGCCCCCGTCCTGCAGCTCCTTGATGCGATTGCGCACCTTGCTGTCCGCGGTGATGTCCCTGGCGTGGTAGATCCTGGTGGCGATCGCCTTCATCTTGTCCCAGAGCGTCGCGCTGTCCTCGTAGACGAAATGGAACTTGCTGGGCTGCGAGGTGAGGCGCACCACTTCGCGCGCCAGCTCGGTCGCGCCCTTGCCGCCCTCGGCGAAGTGAGTCGCGGGAATGACGCGCACACCGAGCTTGGCGCCCTTCTCGCTGAGGAGCCGGATCTCCGCGTCGGTGTCGTCGTGGCGGCGGTTGATGGCCACCGCACAGGGCAGGCCGTACTGATTGAGGACATTGTCGATGTGCCGCTCGAGGTTGACGGCGCCCTTCTCGAGCGCCGCCAGGTTCTCGGCCTTGAGATCGGCGAGCTCGACGCCGCCGTGGTACTTGAGGGCGCGCACCGTGGTGACGATGACCGCGGCGCTCGGCCGCAGGCCCGACTTGCGGCACTTGATGTCGACGAACTTCTCCGCCCCGAGATCCGCGCCGAAGCCGGCCTCGGTCACCACGTAATCGGCGAGCTTGAGCGCGCTGCGGGTGGCGATCACGGAATTGCAGCCGTGTGCGATGTTGGCGAACGGACCGCCGTGGATGAAGGCCGGGTTATTGGCGAGCGTCTGCACCAGGTTCGGCGCGAGCGCCGTCTTCAGGAGTGCCGCCATGGCGCCATGCGCCTTGACGTCGCGCGCGCGGATCGGCTGCTGATCGGCGCGATAGCCGACCACGATGTTGCCGAGGCGCTCCTTCAGATCGCGCAGGCTCGTGGCGAGGCACAGGATCGCCATCACCTCGGAAGCCACCACGATATCGAAGCCGTCCTCGCGCGGCACGCCGTTGGCGGTGCCGCCGAGCCCCACCACGATCTGCCGCAGCGCGCGGTCGTTCATGTCGACCACGCGCCGCCAGGCGACGCGCCGCACGTCGAAGCCGAGTGCATTGCCCTGGTAGATGTGATTGTCGATCATGGCCGCCAGCAGATTATTGGCGGCGGCGATGGCGGCGAAGTCGCCGGTGAAATGCAGGTTGATGTCCTCCATGGGCACCACCTGCGAGTAGCCGCCGCCGGCGGCACCCCCCTTGACCCCGAACACCGGGCCGAGGGCCGGCTCGCGCAGGCACATGATGGCCTTGTGCCCCAGCAGGTTGAGCGCATCTCCGAGCCCGACCGTGGTCGTGGTCTTGCCCTCGCCCGCCGGCGTCGGCGAGATGGCGGTGACGAGGATCAGCTTGCCGTCGGGCCTGGCGTCGAGCCCCGCGAGGTATTCGAGCGCCACCTTCGCCTTGTAGTGTCCATAGGGCTCGAGGCTCGCGGCCGGGATGCCGAGCCGCTCGCGCGCCAGCTCCTCGATGGGTCGCATGCGCGCCTGCTGCGCGATCTCGATATTGCTGGGGAAGGCAACGGGGGCGGCGGCCGGCGTGTTGGACATGGCGGGTGTGGTCTTATCCGGGAATCAGGGCCCGTGATGCTACCAGAGGTGCGCGCCGGTTCGCCTTCTCCGTGAGCGGCTGGCTACAATCGCGCGCTCTACTGGCGGGGCGTGCGGCTATGTTGTGGCTGAAAGCTTTCCACGTGGTCTTTGTGGTGACCTGGTTCGCGGGGCTTTTTTACCTGCCGCGCCTCTACGTGTACCACGTCGCGACGCCCGAGCCTGAAGGCCGTGCGCGCTTCGGGGTCATGGAGCGGCGCCTCTACGCCATCATGACGATCGGCGCGATCGGCACCGTGCTCCTCGGCCTGGCGATGGTCGCCGCGGAGCCGGCGTACCTCACCTTCGGCTGGCTGCGGGTGAAGCTGCTGCTGGTGCTGGTGCTGATCGGCTATCACCTGTGGTGCCGCGCGCTGCTCGGCGAGCTCGCCGCCGGCCGCGGGCGTACGCAGCGCTGGTACCGTTACTTCAACGAGGTGCCGGGGCTGCTGCTGATCGCGATCGTGGTACTGGCGGTGGTGAAACCCTGAGGCCCTGCCCCGTCACCAGATCCCGACGCGCTTCATACGGCAGCCCCCGGCCACTCGCGCACCAGGTCGCGCCACTCACCGCGCGCGGCGGGCGCCTTGCCCGCCTCAGTGCCGAGGTAGAGGAAGCCGACGATGGTGTCGGCGCTGCCGAAGCCGAGCGCCGCCGCGAGTACCGGATCGTAGGCGGCAGTACCGGTTTTCCACATCGCGTTGTAACCGAGCGCAACCGCCGCCAGCATGATGTTTCCGGCCGCGACGCCCGCGGCCAACAGCTGCTCGAGCGGCGGGATCTTCTTCACCGCCTCGTTCACGTGCGCCGCCACCACGACGATGAGCGGCGCCCGCAACGCCTTGGCGCGCTCGCGCTGCAGCGACTCGGCGCTCGCGCCGGGCTGGGTGCGCGCCAGGTGCTCACCGAGCAGCTCGCCGAAGCGCTCGCGCGCAGCGCCGCGGATCACCACGAAGCGCCACGGGCGCAGCCGGCCGTGATCCGGCGCGCGCACCGCGCTCGCGAACATCAGTTGCAGGGCGTCCGCATCCGGGGCGGGCTCCGTGAGCGTGACCGCCGAGCGGCGCGTCAGCAGGGCGTCTATGGCTTGCATGCGCCCATTGTCGCAGACTCGCGCCCGTGCTGGCCGTCTCCGAAGCCTGCGAACGCAACAAGGGCCCGATCCTCGAGGTGCTCACCGGCGCCCTGGCCGCGAGCCGCGCGGTGCTCGAGATCGGCAGCGGCACGGGGCAGCACGCGGTGCACTTCGCGCGTCATCTGCCGCACCTCAACTGGCAGCCGACCGAGCGCGGCGCCGAGCTCGCGCCGCTCGCCGCGCGCATCGCGCTCGAGGGTCCGCCGAACCTCGCGGCCGCGATCGAGCTCGACGTGCGTGCGCAGCCCTGGCCGGTCGCCGGCTGCGACGCGGTGTTCAGCGCCAACACGCTGCACATCATGGCGTGGGAGGCGGTCGAAGACTTCTTCCGCGGAGTGGGCCGGGTGCTGACCGCGCCCGCAGTGCTGTGCGTCTACGGCCCGTTCCGCTATGGCGGCGCCTACACCAGCGACAGCAACGCCGAGTTCGACCGCTTCCTGCGCCGCCGCGATGCGGCGAGCGGCATCCGCGATTTCGAGGCGCTCTGCGCGCTCGCCGCCGCCCAGGGGCTCGGCCTTGCGGCCGATCATGCGATGCCGGCCAACAATCGCCTGCTCGTGTGGCGCCGCCCGGGCTGAGGTGTAGAGTTTCCGGCCATGCAGCCGCTCACGACCGAGGAGATCCGCGCCGCGATCCGCACCGTCAGCGACTACCCGAAGCGCGGCGTCCAGTTCCGCGACATCACGACGCTGCTCGGCGATGCGCGCGCCTTCCACAGCGTGGTGGAGCGCCTGGCGCAGCCGTGGCTCGGCGCCGGCGTCAGCCGCGTCGCCGGGATCGAGGCGCGCGGCTTCATACTCGGCGGCGCCCTCGCCCAGCGTCTCGGCGCGGGCTTCGTGCCGATCCGCAAGAAGGGCAAGCTCCCGCACACGACGGTGCGCGTCGCCTACTCGCTCGAGTACGGTGTCGACGAGATGGAGATGCACCGCGACGCCGTGAGCGCCGGCGAGGGCATCGTGCTCGTCGACGATCTGATCGCCACGGGCGGCACCGCTACGGCGGCGGTGCACTTGCTGCGCGCGCTCGGCGCGCGCGTGCTCGCGGCCGGCTTCATCGTGGATCTGCCCGATCTTGGCGGCTCGGCGAAGCTCGAAGCCCTCGGTGTGCGGGTGCAGACGCTCGTCTCCTTTTCCGGACACTGAGCGCTCTTCAGCCGCCGTTCAGACTAAATAGATATTGATATTCAAATACTTACGGCATGACAGACCGTAACATTACTTTGCGGTCATATGGGCCTTGGGCGCGGGGAATCGGGTAATAATACGCCCGCTTCGCGCACGCACGCGCACACTCAATTTTCTCTGGAGACCACATGTTCAAGAAGCTCATTCCCGTCATCGCCCTGGCCCTGATCGCCGGCCCGGCCTTCGCCCAGTCGACCGCTGCCCCGGCCGCGGCTCCGGCGGCGGCGCCTGCCGCGGACGCGTCGAAGGACACCAAGTCCACCACGCATAAGAAGCATCACAAGAAGAAGGAGACTGAAAAGAAGTCGAGCACGGAGTCGTCCTCGGCCCCGAAGTAAGCTTCTTCGAGTCGATTTGAGGAGCCCCGCCCGTCAAACGGCGGGGCTTCTTGCTTTGCGGGGGCAGGGCTTGCAAGGGGGCGCCCAAAGGGTGCAAATTTATCCCATGGACGGGGAGCAACAGGCCGCAATACATCAGGCGCTGGTGTCCGTACAACATGCCGTGACGAGCATGACGTTCCCGATCTGCGATCAGGAAGACCTGATCGAAGCCATCGATTGCGTTGAGGAGCAGATGCACACGAGCCATCCGAACCTGGCCGTGATGTGCCGCTTCCTCAACTCCATCGCGCGCAGCCTCAGGGCGCAGGCGGAGGCACGCGACGCGTGCCTGCTGATCGAGGATGCCATCGGCAAGGCCGGCATGCCGAGCACCTGGCAGTCGGGAATCTGACCGAGCTCGAGCGCCGCGACGCCGCGCACGGCGTTCGTGCGCCTGCCGGCTGGCGCCGATGATCGCCCCGCTTTCCCAGGTCCTGCTGCTGCTCGCCGGCTCGGTGCTGCTCGTGACGCTGGCGCGGCGGCTGGCGTTGCCCACCACCCTCGCCTACCTGACGCTCGGACTCCTGCTCGGGCCGCATGCGCTCGGGGTGGTGTCGGACTCGAACACCACGCGGCTGCTCGCCGAGCTCGGCGTGGCGTTCCTGCTGTTCACGCTCGGACTGGAGTTCTCGCTCCCGCGCATGCTGGCGATGCGCGGCGAGGTGTTCGGCCTCGGCGCGCTGCAGGTCGGGACCACGGGCGCGCTGTGCGCACTCATCGCGCATGCGCTCGGGGTCGAGTGGCTGCCGGCGATCGTGCTCGGCGGCGCGGTGTCGATGAGCTCGACGGCGATCCTGCTGCATCAGCTCACCGAGCGCGCCGAGCTCAACCGTACCCACGGGCGGCTCGCCTTCAGCATGCTGCTGTTCCAGGATCTGGCGTTCGTGCCCTTCCTGGCGCTGGCCGCGGCCCTCGCCGAGGGCGCGGACCACTTCAATCTCGGCGAGAGCCTGCTGGCCGTGGTCGGCGGCGTACTGTCGATCGGCGCGGTGCTCGCCGCCGGCCGCTGGTTGCTGCGTCCCTTGTTCCACGAGATCGCCCACAGCCGCCTGCGGGAGCTGTTCACGCTCACGGTGCTGCTGGTGGCGCTCGCCTCGGCCTGGGTGTCGCACGTCGCCGGACTGTCGTTCGCGCTCGGCGCCTTCCTCTCCGGCATGATGCTCGCCGAGACCGAGTACCGCCATCAGATCGAGGCGGTGATCCGCCCGTTCCGCGACATCCTGCTCGGTCTGTTCTTCATCTCGGTCGGCATGCTGCTCGACCTGAAGCTGCTGATGCGCGAGCTGCCGCTGATATCGCTGCTGCTCCTGACGATGGTGCCCCTCAAGGCGGCGCTCGCCGCGCTGGTGGCGCGCCCCTTCACCAATTCGCGCTTCAAGGCGCTGCGCACCGGTATCGTCATCTCCATCGGCGGGGAGTTCGGCGTGGCGCTGTGCACCATCCTGCTGGAGGCGGGACTGGTGCCCGAACGGCTCGGACAGCCGCTGCTGATCGCGATCGTGCTGTCGATGATGCTGTCGCCGGTCATCCTCAACAACAACAAGCGCGTGGCGCGCTTCCTGTTACGCGAGCGCGCGCCGGGCCTGACGGCGGTGGAGCGCGAGGACGCGGCCACCGGCGGCATCGCACGGCGCGAGCACGTGATCCTCTGCGGCTTCGGGCGCGTCGGCCAGAACGTGGCACGCGTGCTCGAGTCGCAGGGCTTCGAGTACATCGCCCTCGACCTCGATCCGGCGCGCATCCGCGCCGCGCGCCAGGCGGGCGACCCGGTGATGTACGGCGATTCCGCCGACGAGGAGCTGCTCGGCAAGGCGGGCTTGAGCACGGCGAGCGCGGTAGTCATCAGCTTCTCCGATCCCGCCACCTCGATCGGCATCCTGCGCAGCGTGCGCCGCCTGCGGCCCGACGTGCCGGTGCTGGTGCGTACCGCGGACGACGCGCGCCTCAAGGAGCTGCAGGACGCCGGTGCCACCGATGTGGTGCCCGAGACCTTCGAGGCGAGCCTCATGCTGGTCTCGCACGTGCTGATGCTGCTGCACGTGCCGGTGCCGCGCGTGCTGCGCACGCTCGGCGAGATCCGCAGCAGCCGCTACGCCGTGCTGCGCAACATCGTGCGCCGCGACGACGCGCATCCGCTCGAGGAGCTCAGCGGACCGCGCGAGGCGCTGCGATCCGTGGTGGTGCCGCCCGGCGCCTGGGTGGTGGGCCGCACGCTGGCCGAGGTGCGCGAACGCGGCGTCGAGGCGGCCTTCACGGGCGTGCGCCGCCAGGGAATCCTCGGGCGCGAGCCCGCGCCCGATACGGTGCTGCACGAAGGCGATATCGTCGTCATCTACGGCCAGCCCGAGGAGCTCGAGCGCGCCGAGTCGGTGCTGCTGGCGGGTTAGCAGGTTTCCCCGAAGGACTTCCCCATGCTGTTGAGGCGCCGCACGATTCTTCTCACGCTACCGACTCTGATCGCGTGGCCGGCGCTCGCCCGCGAGGCGCCGGATGAATTGCTCGCCTACGAGCGTGATACCGGCGGGCGAGTCGGGCTGTACGCGGAGAATCTGGCGACGGGTCGCCGGATCTCCTGGCGCGCGCACGAGCGCTTCGTGATGTGCAGCACGTTCAAGGCCTCGCTTGCGGCGATGGTCCTGGCACATGTCGATCGCGGCCAGGAGGAGCTGCTACAGACGATTTCCTACGGGCCCGGGGACGTGCCCGACTGGTATGCGCCTGTGGCCAGGAAGAACCTGGCCAAGGGAGTCATGTCGGTCGTCGACATGTGCGCAGCAGCGGTGGAGTACAGCGACAATAGCTGCGCAAACCTCCTGCTGGCGCGGGTCGGCGGCCCCGCGGCCCTGACGGCCTTCTGGCGCTCGATCGGCGATGCGGTCACGCGCCTGGACCACAACGAGCCGATGCTGAACCGC
>DATKPR010000146.1:0-4567 GCA_035523985.1 Steroidobacteraceae bacterium
GTTGTATTGCAGATGCGCCGCGCCCTGCGCCATGAGGCGCTGCGCGAGCGTGCCGCCGCCGGCGCCGGCATCCATCGCCACGGTGAAGGCGGCGCCGCGCGAGCAGCGCACCGAGAGCGTGGTGTCGGCGTGCAGCGCGCCGTTGCCGGGATAGTAGGTGCCGAAGAGCAGCGGGTTCGCCGCCACCGTGCAGGTGGGCGCGACCGTCACCGACACCGTGAGGGCCGCGGTCGCGGTCGCGGCACTCGCCGCGTGAGTGGCAGCGAGCAGCGCGCCTGCCGCGAGACAGGCCGTCAGCATCCTCTTAAGTGAAACCATAATGCCCTCGATCCGTGGACGCAGGAATCGGCCGACTGCCGAGCCGGGCGGTCTCGATCCGTTATCGTCCGGACCGTCCGCTTCTTGAGGCTCGGAGCGGTCTTCGACAGGGCCTTGAGAGTTACGGGAGCAGAGGCGTCGCGTGATCCCCGCGGGTGTGGTAACGCGCCGGACCGAAGGAGCATCCGGCTCCGGGTGCGGACAGCGGCTTCTATATAAAGGTGTCCGCTATGACGAGACCCATGGTGCGCCTCGGCCCGGCGGCTGACAAGAACGGCGCGCGCGCCCTGTATTAAGTCGAGTTGCGCACGCGGTGCGCCAGGTCGAGCTCGCCGAGGCTGCGCCCGCGCGATTCCCGTCCGAAGAGCGCGATCAGGATGGTGGAGCCGAGTGCCGAGGCGCCGATGCAGGCGATGACCGTGCCGAGTGCCGGCACGCCGCCGATGACGCTCAGGCCCTGCGCCGCGAGGCCGCCCAGCTTGCTGCAGGCCGCGACCCAGCCGGTGGCGCGGCCGCGGACGAGCAGCGGGTAGTTCTCGGCGGCGTAGGGCAGCAGCATCGAGATCACGCCGCTCGACCCCAGGATCACCAGCGCGAGCGGCACCACCGGATCGGCGGCGCGGGCGAGGCCCGCGAGTCCCACCACCATGACGCAGGTCACCGCGATGAGCGACCACTTGGTGCTCCACGCGCCGAACAGCCACGCGCAGACCGCGATCGTCGGTGCCGCGAGCAGCGTCGACTTCGCGATCAGCGCGCTCGAGGCGGCGACGCTGCGTCCCTGGGCGACCAGCGCCGACGGCAGCCACAGCAGCAGCCCGAAGTTCACGAGTCCCCAGGCAAGCGCCGCGAGCGTGAGCGCGCTCGTGATGCCGAGGAAGCCGTGGCTGAGCGGCGGGACCGGCGCGTGGCTCTCGTGCGGGCTCGTGTCGGGGCGGGCCGCGGCCGGTGCGAGCACTATGCCGAAGCGCGCGAGTGTCGCGCGCGCAAGCTCGCTGCGCCCGGTCTCCTGCAGGAAGCGCGCGGACTCGGGCAGCAGCGGGCTCAAGGCCACGAGGATCAGCCCCGTCGGCAGGTTGAGCAGCCACATGATCCGCCAGCCGAAGGCCGGCTGCAGCAGCGCCGAGAGCGCGCTCGCCGCGAAGTAGCCGCCGATCGCGCCGATGCCGCCGACCAGCACCAGGCTCCAGCCCCGATGACGCGTCGGCATGATCTCGGCGAGCAGCGCATAGGCCACGGGCAGCATGCCGCCCGCCGCCGCTCCCATGAGGAAGCACATGCCCACGTTCCACCAGAAATCCGGCATGGCCCCGCAGATCGAGGTGCCGACGAACATGACGGACGACAGCACGATCGAGGCGCGCCGGCCGTAGATGTCCGCGAGCACGCCCCAGCACACCGATCCGAGCACCGTGCCGGCGAGGGCGGCGAAAGGCAGCCAGGCCACGGTGCGCGCATCGACGTGGTATTCGGCGCGCATGCCCGGCGTGACGAAGCCGAGACTCGCCGGCTTCATGATGTCGATGACGAGCGCCACGGTCAGCAGGGCGGCGACGCTCCAGTGCGCGGGCCCGAGCCGCACGTTCTCTAGCGGCGTGCTCACATCGAGTGCGAGCGGGGCGGCGCGCGGCGCGGTGGGCAGCAGTCCGTAGGCGGCGGCGCCTATCCCGGCGACGATCGCGCCCATGCCGGCGAGCATCGGCCAGCCCATGGGCATCCCGACCAGCACGTAGTGGGTGGCGCGGCCCATCATGAACATCGGCAGGTGCGCCAGCACTCCCGCGGTGACCAGGGCGCAGCCGCACCAGAAAATGAGCGTATTGCGCCGTTGCTCGAGGACTTCACCGCGCATGCGGCGATCTTATTCTATATATCGGTGCAGCGACGCCCGGTATGATCGCGCAGCTTCGCCACTGCCCGAGGACGCGCCCATGCATGCAGCCCAACGAGACTCCCGCCGTCGTCCCGCCGCGCGCCGCTGGCTGGCGCTCGCCGCCGCACTCGTGCCGCTCGCCGCCGTGCAGGCCGCGGGCGATGGGGCAGGGGGACTGTTCGGTTTCACCGCACCCGAGGCGACGGTGCAGCGCGCACTCGAGCAGCGCTTCGATGGCGCGCTCAACCCCCGGGACCTGCGCGGCTGGATGCAGCGGCTGTCCTCGGCCCCGAACCAGGTGGGCTCGCCCCACGACAAGGCCAACGCGGAGACCGTGCGCGACCTCTTCAGGCAGTGGGGCTGGCAGGCGCAGATCGAGGTATTCGAGGTGCTCTATCCGACCCTGAAGCAGCACAGCCTCGAGCTCGTGGCGCCGACGCACTTCAGCGCCAGCCTCACCGAGCCGCCGGTCGCAGGCGATGCGACCTCGAATGCCCCCGGCATCATGCCGCCCTACAACGTCTACGGAGCCGACGGCGACGTGACGGGCGAGCTCGTGTACGCGAACTACGGGATGCCGGGGGACTACCAGGACCTCGCGCGCCGCGGCATCGACGTCAGGGGCAGGATCGTCATCACCCGCTACGGCGGGGGCTGGCGCGGACTGAAGCCCAAGCTCGCGCAGGAGCATGGCGCGATCGGCTGCATCATCTATTCCGATCCGCGTGAGGACGGCTACGCGCAGGGCGACGTCTACCCCAAGGGGGGCTGGCGGCCGCCGCAGGGCGTGCAGCGCGGCTCGGTGCTCGACATTACGCTCTATAGCGGCGATCCGCTCACTCCGGGGGTCGGCGCCACGAACGACGCGAAGCGCCTCGCGATCGCGGACGCGAAGACCATCCTCAAGATCCCGGTGATGCCGATCTCCTACGCGGACGCGCAGCCGCTGCTCGCCGCGCTCGGCGGCCGGGTGGCGCCGCCGCGCTGGCGCGGCGCGCTGCCGATCACGTATCACATCGGCCCGGGACCCGCGCAGGTGCATCTCATGATCCGCTCCGACTGGAGCCTGAAGCCCCTCTACGACGTCATCGCGAAGATCCCGGGGCGCTCGAGCCCGAACGAATGGGTAGTGCGCGGCAACCACCGCGACGGCTGGGTGTTCGGCGCCTGGGATCCGCTCTCGGGGCACGTCGCGATGCTCGCCGAAGCGCAGGCGATCGGTGCGCTCGTGAAGAGCGGCTGGCGGCCGCAGCGCACGCTCGTCTACGCGAGCTGGGACGGGGAGGAGCCGGGGCTCCTCGGCTCCACCGAATGGGCCGAGACCCACGCCGCGGAGCTCGCCACCAAGGCGGTGCTCTACCTCAACTCCGACACCAATGCGCGCGGCTTCCTCTCGGCGGGTGGCAGCCACGCGCTGCAGCACCTCGTGAACGAGGCGGCGCTCGCCGTCAAGGATCCTGAAACCGGGGTCAGCGCGCAGGCACGGCTGCGGGCGCGCATGCTCACCGAAGGCTACGAGCGGGGCTCCGCGGACGATGAGGACGCGGAGGCGGCGCGCCGCGAGACGCAGCTCGCCGCCGCGGGCGGGGACCTCCCGATCCGCGCCCTCGGCTCGGGCTCGGACTACACGCCGTTCCTGCAGCACTTAGGCATCACCGCGCTCAGCATCGAGTACCACGGCGAGGACGACCAGAGCGGCGTGTATCACTCGGCCTACGATTCCTTCGATCATTACGTGCGCTTCGGCGACCCGGACTTCGCCTACGGCGTCGCGGAGGCCGAGACTGTCGGGCGCGTCGTGCTGCGCATGGCGGACGCGGACGTGCTGCCGCTGCAGTTCGGGGACTTTGCCGAGACGATCGGCGCCTACACCGAGCAGCTGCGGCACGCGGTCGATGAGCGGCGCAGGAAATCCGCCGAGCTCGCGGGGCTCCTCGACCGGAAGGACTTCGCTCTCGCCACCGACCCGACCCGCCCGGTGGCGCCGCCGGAGCGCGAGGCGCCGGTGCCGCCGCTCGACTTCACGCCTCTCGATGCGGTCGCGACGCGCCTCAAGGCGAGCGCGCGGGCGTACGACGCGGCCTACGCGCAGCTGCTCGCCGGGACGGTGAAGCTCGATGCCGCGCAGCGCGCCAGGCTCAACGCGCTGCTGCAGGGGATGGAGCAGAGGCTCACCGACGCGCGTGGACTGCCCGGGCGCGAATGGTACCGGCACTTCCTCTACGCCCCCGGCATGCTGACCGGCTACGGCGTGAAGACGCTGCCCGCCGTGCGCGAGGCGATCGACGGCAACCGCTGGGCCGAGGCCGCGGCGTACATCCCGGTCACCGCGGCGGTGCTGGCACGCTACTGCGACGCCATCGATGAGGCGACGGC
>DATKPR010000147.1:0-10996 GCA_035523985.1 Steroidobacteraceae bacterium
CCGAGATCCGTCCGGAGGAAAATCCGGTGGGCTACGTGACCAACGGCGTTCATGTACCCACCTTTCTGCATCAGAGCTGGACGGCGCTCTTCGACGAGCGCTTCGATAATGGTTGGCGGGAGCGTCTGACGGAGCTCGACTTCTGGCAGCGCCTGGAGAGCGTGCCCGACGATCGCTATTGGCAGACGGCGCAGGATGTGAAGTCCCGCATGCTCTCGGGCGTGCGCGAGCGTCTGCAGCGGGCCTACACCCGCAAGGGATTGAGCGCCGTACAATGGCGGCACGTCACCCGCTCCCTCGATCCGAGCGATCCGAGTACGCTCACCGTCGGATTCGCGCGCCGATTCGCCACGTACAAGCGCGCCGCGCTGCTGCTGCGCGATCGACAGCGGCTCGCACGGCTCGTCAATGATCCCGAGCGCCCGGTGGTGTTCCTGTTTGCCGGCAAGGCACATCCGGCCGACGAGCCCGGCAAGCACGTGCTGCGCGAGATCAAGCAGCTCATGCTCATGCCGGAGTTCATCGGGCGCGTCGTGTTCCTGGAGGATTACGACATGCAGCTCGCCCGCTGGCTCGTATCAGGCGTCGATGTCTGGCTCAACCATCCGATCGCGCCACTCGAAGCGAGCGGCACTTCGGGCATGAAGGCTGCGATCAACGGCCGCCTGAATCTCAGCATTCTCGATGGTTGGTGGGCGGAGGGCTGGTCCGGGGACAATGGCTGGGGAATTCCGCCCGCGAACGTTCAGGATCCCGAGCGGCGCGACTCTCAGGAAGCGGAGCTGATTTTCGACATCCTCGAGGAGGAGGTCGCCCCCCTCTATTACGCCCGCAACGGAGGCGGTTTCTCGCCCGAGTGGGTCCGACGCAGCAAACGCGCGATGATGACCGTGATCCCGCAATTCAGCACGCGGCGCATGCTCCACGACTACAACGACGGGCTCTACGACCCGGCCGCGCGGCAATACCGCGAGCTTGCCGCGCAGGACTTTGCCGCCGCGCGCGCGCTCGCCGAGTGGAAGCAGCGTGTGCGGCAGGCCTGGGCGAAGGTGGGACTGCGCCTGCTTTCGGAGAGCCCGAGCGAGCTGCCTCGTACCGAGTCACTGCGCATTCGAGTCGCCGCCGCGCTGAGCGGTCTTGCGCCGGGCGACGTGCGTGTCGAATTCGTTGCGCGACGACGGCTCCCCGCGGCCAACTTCGAGACACCCAGATTGTCCTCGTACCGCGCGGAGCGCCACGAAGGACTCTGGAGCGCTGCGCTGCGGCCGACGGGCGAGTTCGAGCCGGACGGCGCCGCCGTGTTCGTGCTCGACATACCTCCGCCGGCCTGTGGACAGTTCGCGACGGAGGTCAGGATTTATCCGTTCCATGCTCTCATGGCGCACCCGTACGAGCTCGGCCTCATGAAGTGGCTTTGAAGCATGCATCGGGTATCGTAATGCACGACCATGCCTAGACAGCCCGCCCGCGCATCCTCCGGCCGCTACGTGAGCCGCCTCACGAGCGGTACGCTCGCGGTGGTGATGGCCGGTGGACGCGGTGAGCGCCTCAAGGATCTCACCGCGCATCGCTGCAAGCCCGCGACGCCCTTCGGCGGCAAGTTCCGCATCATCGATTTCGTGCTGTCGAACTGCGTGAACTCCGGGATCCGCCAGATCTCCATCCTGACGCAGTACAAGGCGCAGTCCCTGATTCAGCACGTGCAGCAGGGCTGGAGCTATCTGCGTGGCGAATTCGGTGAGTTCGTCGAAGTCATTCCGGCGCAGCAGCAGGTTGGGGAGACCTGGTATCGCGGCACCGCGGATGCCGTCTATCAGAATCTCGACCTCATTCTTTCGCACCGCCCGAAGCACGTGCTCGTGCTCGCCGGTGATCACATTTATAAGATGGACTACGGTCCGATGATCGCCTACCACGTCGAGAAGGGGGCCGACATCACCGTCGGCGTGGTGGAGGTGCCGGCGGAGCAGTCGCGCCACTACGGCGTGCTCACCGCGACCGAGTGGAACCGCGTGACGCGCTTCGCGGAGAAGCCCGCGGTACCGGACGTGCTGCCGGGACGCCCCGGCACCATCCTCGCCTCGATGGGCATCTACGTTTTCAATGCGCCGCTGCTCGAGAGCATGCTGAGCGCGGACGCCGCGAGCGAGGCCTCGAGCCACGACTTCGGCAAGGACATCCTGCCCGAGGCCATCGCCAGCGGCCGCCAGGTGTTCGCCTATCCGTTCCAGGACGTCAAGACGCGTGCGCAGAGCTACTGGCGCGACGTCGGCACGCTCGATGCCTACTACGACGCCAACATCGAGCTGGTGCACGTGCGGCCGGAGCTCAACATCTACGACGAGGACTGGCCGATCTGGACCTACCAGGTGCAGCAGCCGCCCGCCAAGTTCATCCTGGATGAGGACGGGCGGCGCGGCATGGCCATCAACTCCATGGTCTCGGGCGGCTGCATCATTTCCGGCGCCGTGGTGCGCGAGTCGCTGCTGTTCTCCGACGTGCGGGTCGAGGAACGCACGGCCATCCAGCGCTCGGTGGTGCTGCCGCACGCCGCCATCGGCCGTGGCTGCCAGATCACCGGCGCGATCGTCGATCAGGGCTGCGAGATTCCCGATGGCATGGCGATCGGCGTCGATCGCGGTGCGGACGCGCAGCGCTTTCACGTCACCGAGAAAGGCGTGGTGCTGGTCACCCCCGACATGCTGCGCAAGCTCAAGCCCTGAGGAGCACGCGCATGGCCGCCGTCGCCCGCCTGCCAGTCGTGCTTCTCTGGCACATGCACCAGCCGCAGTATCGCGACGCGATCAGCGGGCAGTACGTGCTGCCGTGGACCTACCTGCACGCCATCAAGGATTACACCGACATGGCGGCGCACCTGGAAGCGAACCCCGCGGCGCGCGCCGTGGTCAACTTCTCCCCGGTGCTGATCGAGCAGCTCGAGGACCTCGCCGCGCGCATCGACGCGCATCTCACGGGCGGCGCGCCGCTCCCCGACCCGGTGCTCGCGCTCCTCGGTCCCGAGCCGCTGCCCGCCGAGCCCGCCGCCCGCCTCGCGCTCCTCAAGGCGTGCCTGCGCGCGCAGCGCAAGCAGATGATCGAGCGCTTCGGGCCGTACCTCGAGCTCGCGACCATCGCCGACACCCTGGCGACGCCCGAGCGCGTCGGCTACGCCTCCGATCACCTCATCCACGATCTGGCGGTCTGGTATCACCTGGCGTGGCTCGGCGAGACCGTGCGCCGCAGCGACCCGCTGGTGGCGCGGCTCACCGAGCGCGGGCGGGATTTCAGCGCGGCGCAGCGCCGCGAGCTGCTCGAGCTGATCGGCCGCCTGGTCGCGCAGGTGGTGCCGCGGTACCGCGCGCTCGCGGCACACGGCCAGTGCGAGCTGTCGGTGACGCCCTACGCGCACCCCATCGTTCCGCTGCTGCTCGACTTCCGCTCGGCACGCGACACGGTGCCCGACATGACGCTGCCCGAGCATGCCGCGTATCCGGGCGGGGCGGTGCGCGCGGCCTGGCACATCGCCGAGTCGATCCGGGTGTTCACGCGTGCTTTCGGTGAGCGGCCGGCGGGCTGCTGGCCCTCCGAGGGCGCGATCAGCGCCGCGACGCTCGAGCTCATCTCGGCGCACGGCTTCCGCTGGGCCGCGAGCGGCGGGGCGGTGCTGCGCAACAGCCTGACACGCTCGGACCCGCAGGCGGCGGATGAGTCGCGCAGCTACAACCGCCCCTACCGCCCGCAGGGCATCGCGCTCAACTGCTTCTTCCGCGACGACCCGCTCTCCGACCTGATCGGCTTCACCTACGCGACCTGGCACGGCGACGACGCCGTCCACAACCTGGTGAACGAGCTCACGCAGCTCGCGCACCGCTACGACGGCGACGGTAATCACGCCGTGCTGATCGCGCTCGACGGCGAGAATGCCTGGGAGCATTTCCCCTTCAACGGCTATTACTTCCTCAGAGCCCTCTACGCGCAGCTCGCCAGTCATCCGCTGCTCGAGCTGACGACGCTCTCCGGCTGCCTCGCGCGCGGCGTGCAGGCGGCGCCGCTCCCCGCAGTGGCGGCCGGCAGCTGGGTGCACGGCACGCTCGCCACCTGGATGGGAGACCCGGCCAAGAACCGCGCCTGGGACCTCTTGTGCGAGGCGAAGGAAGCCTTCGATCGCCTCGCTCCCGCGATGGCGGATGCCGGGGCGCGCGCGGCGGCCGGGCGGCAGCTCGCGCAGTGCGAGAGCTCCGACTGGTTCTGGTGGTTCGGCGACTACAACCCGGCCGAGTCGGTGAGCCAGTTCGACCGGCTCTACCGCCGGCAGCTCGCGACGCTCTACCGCCGGCTCGGCCTCGAGGCTCCCGCGAGCCTCGCCCATCCGGTGTCGGTCGGCTCGGGCGCGCCCGAGCACGGCGGCGTCATGCGCCGCGCCAGCGCCGGCTGAGCCCCCGGGACCGCCGCATGGCCGGCATGCGCCTGCCCGTTTTCGACCGGCGCCGCGCGGCGGCGCTGCTGCCGCTCTCGGCGCTCGAGGCGCCGCTCGGCCGCGGCGGCCGCGCCTTCATCGACTGGCTCGCCGCGGCCGGCTTCAGCGTCTGGCAGATCCTGCCGGTCGGACCCACGGGGGAGGACGGCTCGCCTTACTGGGTGCGCTCGGACGCCGCCGGCAACCCGCGCTTCCTCGACCCGGCGGAGCTGCCGGCCGCCGACGTGCCCGTCGATGCCGGGTTTCGGGCCGACGCCGCCGGCTGGCTGCCCGACTACGCGCTGTTCGAGGCACTCACCCGCGAGCACGGCGGCGCACCCTTCTGGGCCTGGCCGGCGGAGCTGCGCGACCGCGACCCGGCGGCGCTCGCAGCCGCGCGCGTGCGGCTCGCGGCCGCTCTCGAGGTGCTCGAGCGCGAGCAGTACGCCTTCGAGGTGCAGTGGCAGCGCTTGCGCGAGTACGCGCACAGCCGCGGCGTGCGGCTCTTCGGCGACCTGCCGTTCTACGTGGCGCCTTCCTCCGCCGAGACCTGGGCGCATCGCGAGCTGTTCCAGCTCGCCGCCACGGGCGAGCCCGCATACGTCGGCGGAGTCCCGCCCGACTACTTCGCCGAGCTCGGGCAGCTGTGGGGCAACCCGGTGTACGACTGGCACGCGCAACGGCGCGAGGGGTTCCGCTGGTGGGTGGCACGGGTCGGCGCGCAGCTCGCGCGGCTGGACCTGCTGCGCATCGATCATTTCCGCGCCCTCGCGGCCTACTGGGCCGTGCCCGCCGGGGCGAGCGATGCCCGCGGCGGCGCCTGGCACAGCGCCCCGGGGGCCGAGCTCCTCACGCGCCTGCGCGAGGCCTTCAGCGATCTGCCGCTCGCGGCCGAGGACTTAGGTCTGATCACGCCCGACGTGCACGCGCTGCGCGACGAATTCGGACTCCCGGGGATGCGCGTGCTGCAGTTCGCCTTCGACGGCGACCCGGGCAATCCCCATCTGCCGTACCACTACGAGCGCGCCAGCGTCGCCTACAGCGGCACGCACGACAACGACACGACGCTCGGCTGGTATACGCATCTCGATCCCGGCACCGCGCACCGGGTGGATCTGTATCTCGGCGCGAGCGGGACGGCGGCGCCCGAGGCGGCGATCCGCGCGACACTCGGCTCGGTGGCGCGGCTCGCGGTCATCCCGGTTCAGGACCTGCTCGCGCTGGGCTCGGCGGCGCGCCTCAATACGCCCGGGACGGTGAGCGGCAACTGGGGCTGGCGGCTGCCGCCTGGCGCGCTGACGAGCGAGCTCGCGCGCCGGTACGCGGCGCTCAACGCCGTGTACGGCCGCGCGCAGGAGCCCTCATGAAGGGAATGCGAGCCGCCATCGCCGTGTGCGCCGTGAGCGCCCTCACGACCCCGGGCTGCGTGCTGGGGCCGAAGTTCACCACGCCGACGCTCACGGTCGCCGGCGTACAGCTCGAGGGGGGTGACCTCCTCGAGCAGCGGCTCAAGGTGCGCGTGCACGTGCAGAACCCCAACGACCGGCGGCTGCCGATCAAGGCCATTACCTACACCCTCGAGATCGACGGCCAGCCGTTCGCGACCGGCGAGTCGGCGGCGAGCTTCGTGGTGCCGGCGCTCGGGGAGGCGGAGTTCGACATGAACGTGACCACGAACATGGCGGGCACGCTCATGCGGCTGCTGGCGCGCGGACCGGGCGCGCTGCAGAGCGCCTCGTATCACCTGACGGGGAAGATCTCGCTCTCCGCGGGGTGGCTCGAGTCGATTCCCTTCGAGCAGCGCGGCACCGTGAGGCTCGAGTAGGCGCCGCGCACGGCGCGGCCCGCCGCCCGGGCGGCAACTCAGGCGCGATTCAGCCCCTGCTCAGGCGCTACTCAGGCGGCGGTAGATCGCGAGGTACTCGCCGGTGCGCCGCTCCCAGGAGAAGTCCTGGCTCATGCCGTTGCGCTGCAGCTGCGCCCATTGCGGGGGCTGCGCGTGCAGATCGAGCGCGGTGTCGAGCGCCCACCTGAGTGCCGGCCCGTCGAAGTCGTTGAACACCACCCCGGTGCCGCGGCCGCTCGCCGCGTCGTAGTGCTCCACCGAATCGGCGAGGCCGCCGGTGCGGCGCACGACCGGCACCGTCCCGTAGCGCAGGCTGTACATCTGATTGAGCCCGCACGGCTCGTAGCGCGAGGGCATGAGGAACAGATCGCTCGCCGCTTCGATCCAGTGCGACTGCGCCTCGTCGTAGCCGGCCTCGAAGGAGACACGCCCGGGGAAGGCGCGCACCAGCCCGGCGAAGAACTGCTCGTATTGGGCCTCCCCGCTGCCGAGCGCGGCGACCGCCAGCGGACGCGCCGCCAGCACCTGCGGCAGCGCCTCGAACATGAGCTCGATGCCCTTTTGCGCCGCGAGGCGGCTCACGATCCCGGCGAGCGGGACCTCGGGCGACGTCGTCAGGCGGGAGCGCGCGAGGAACAGCCGTTTGAGCTCGGCCTTGCCGGCGAGGCGCTGCGGATCGTAGTGCACGGGCAGAAATCGGTCGCGGCGCGGATCCCATTCGTCGTAGTCGACTCCGTTCAGGATCCCGCTGAGCGCCGCCCCGCGCGCGCGCAGGTCCGCCTCGAGCCCCATGCCGTACTCGGGCGTGCAGATCTCGCGGGCGTGGGTCGGGCTCACGGTGGTGATGGCGTCGGCGTAGAGGATGCCGTGACGCAGCGCGTTGATGCGCCCGGCGGCGAGGTCGTCCTGGTGCAGGAGGTAGGTCTCGGCCGGCGGCAGCGCGAGATCGGCCACGTCGGCCGCGGAGAAGATGCCCTGGTAGCCGATGTTGTGGATCGTGAGCACGGTGCGCGTCGCCGCGAAGGCGCCCTCGCGCCCCAGGCCGGCGCGCAGGTAGAGCGGCGCGAACGCCGTGTGCCAGTCGTTGCAATGCAGGATCCGGGGCCGGAAGCCGATGTGCTGGCAGGCGCCCAGCGCGGCGCGCGTGAAGGCGATGAAGCGCAGGTGCTCGTCGGGATCGGCGGTGTACAGGCTCGCGCGGGCGTAGAGCGCCGGGCAATCGATCAGGTACACCGGCACCGCGGCGCCGGGGAGTGTCGCCCCGAGCACCGAGAACTCGTAGCGCTGCGAGCCGAGTGCGAGCGGCACGCCGGTGAGCCCCGCGACCGGGCGCGCCCCGAGGGCGGCCCGGTCGATCGAGGAGTACAGCGGCGTAAAGAGACGCACGTCATGGCCGTCGGCATGCAGGGACTTGCCGAGGGCGCCCGCGACGTCGGCGAGCCCGCCGGTCTTCGACAGCGGCGCCACCTCCGAGGCGAGCAGGCAGACGGCGAGTTTCACGGGCGAGGCGCTCATTGTTGGGGCGGATTTGCGTCAGGTTAAGATGTGCCGATGCGGCGCTTCCTGATCGGGCTCACGCTGATTGTGCTGCTCGCCGTGTCGATCGGCACGGGGGTGACGGTCGCCCGCTGGCCCCATTGCCGGCACCTGTGCCCGTGGCTCTGCGCCCGGGAGTCAGTGTAACCGCAAGAATCGGGTCGCGCCGCAGCACGGCGCGCCTATCATCCCGGGGCATGCAACGCCGCACTACGTCCTTCATCGACAGCCGCGACTTCCGCCGCATCGCCCGCTCGATCCGCTTCATCGACGCGCACTACCGCGAGCAGCCGCGCCTCGCCGCGATCGCATCCCACGCGGGACTGTCCGAGTTTCATTTCAACCGGCTCTTCCGCCGCTGGGCGGGCGTGACGCCGCGGCAGTACCTGGCGTACGTCACCGCGCGCGCGGCGCGTGGCGTGCTCGGCGGGCCCGCCTCGGTCCTCGAGGCCTCCTATGCGGTCGGGCTCTCCGGACCGGGGCGCCTGCACGACCTGCTGGTCACCCTCGATGCGGTGACGCCCGGGGAGCTCAAGGCGCTGGGCGCCGGCCTCGAAATCCGCTACGGCTTCACGCCGACGCCCTTCGGAACGGCGCTCATCGCGAGCACGGCCCGCGGCATCTGCCGCCTCGGGTTCCACGACCGCGGCAGCGAGCGCGCCGCCGCCCGTGCACTCGCCGCCGAGTGGAGCCGGGCGCGTCTGGTGCGCAGCGACGCCTCGGCGCGCACCGTCGCCGCCGGGATCTTCGGGGCCGAGGGCGCGCCTCCCGCGGCTCCCCTGCGCCTCGCGGTTCGCGGCACGAACTTTCAGCTCAAGGTGTGGCAGGCACTGCTCGAGGTGGGTGCGCACGGACCGACCACCTACGCCGAGGTGGCCCTCGCCGCCGGGGTTCCCGGGGCCGAACGCGCCGTCGGGAACGCGGTCGGCGCCAACCCGGTCGCCTGGCTCATCCCCTGCCACAACGTGCTGCGCACCGATGGCTCGCTCGGAGGGTATCGCTGGGGAGAGGAGCGCAAGCGCGCCATGCTCATCTTCCAGGCACGCAACATAATCCCGGGGTCCCCTGAGGGGCCCGGGAGGCTTCCGCTCGGCCGGCGTGTCTCTGCATAACTATATGTTTTAATTACAAAAACACTTAAACAGCCCAGGCGGAAGACCCGGGGAAGTGGTAGAATTCACGCCGTTTTCCCCGGTGTGATCAAAGCGATCCGAACTGCGCGCACGGCCCCCGACGGTCTGTCGCGCGCGACGAAACATCATGTCCGCCTCGCCCTACAAGCAGCTCGAGCAGGAGTTCAAACGCCTCCACGCCTTTCGCGGGGCGCTGTCGCTGCTGCGCTGGGATGCGGCCGTCATGATGCCCCGCGGCAGCGCTGACGTTCGCGGTGAGCAGCTCGCCGCGCTCGAGACCGAGTACCACGCGCTCCTCACCGCTCCGAAGATCACCCGGCTCCTCGACCGGGCCCAGGCCAATACCCAGGGACTGGAGGACTGGCAGGTGGCGAACCTGCACGAGATGCGCCGCCAGCGCGACCACGCGATCGCCACCCCGGTGGCGCTCGTCGCCCGCCTCGCCAAGGCCGCCTCGCGCGCCGAGTCGCGCTGGCTCGAAGCCCGCTCCCAGGGCAAGTTCGAATCCTTCGCACCCCACCTCGAGGAGGTGGTGCACCTGGTGCGCGACAAGGCAGCGCTGCTCGGTCAGGCGCTCAACCTCGCCCCGTACGATGCGCTGGTGGACGAGTTCAGTCCAGGCATCACCACCGCCGACATCGACGCCATGTTCAAGGCGCTGTCGCGCCGCCTGCCCTCGCTCATCCGCGAGGCCATCGCGCTGCAGGAGGGTCGTCCGGCGCTGCCGCTCGCGGGCAAGTTTCCGGCCGGCAAGCAGCGTGCCCTCACCGTCGAGGTGATGAAGGCGGTCGGCTTCCCCTTCGATCGCGGGCGGCTCGATGAGAGCGAGCAGCCCTTCACCGAGGGGGTGTCGGGCGACATCCGCGTCACCACGCGCTTCGTGCCCGAGGACGTGTTCTCGGGGCTCCTCGGCGCGCTGCACGAGACCGGGCATGCCATGTACGACCTCGGGCTCCCGCAGGACTGGCGCGACCAGCCGGTGGGGCGCGATCGCGGCATGGCCCTCGAGGAGAGCCAGTCGCTGCTCCTCGAGATGATCGTGTGCCGCAGCCGTCCGTTCGTGCGCTACGTGCAGCCGCTGCTGGTGAAGCACTTCGGCGTGAGCGGAGCTGAATGGGACGTCGAGAATCTCTACGCGCACCTCACCCGGGTGCAGCGCGGCGTCATCCGTGTGGATGCCGACGAGCTCACCTACCCGCTGCACATCATGCTGCGCTACGAGCTCGAGAAGCAGTTGCTCTCGGGGGAGCTCGCGGTGCGCGATCTGGCCGAGGCGTGGAATGCCGGCATGGAGAGCCGCCTCGGGATCCGCCCGGCCAACGATCTGGAAGGGTGCCTGCAGGACATTCACTGGGCCGTCGGCTCCTTCGGCTACTTTCCCTCCTATGCCCTCGGCGCCGTCATCGCCGCGCAGCTCTACGAGAGCGTGCGCGCGGAGGTTGCGACGCTCGATGAGCAGGTCGCGAGCGGGGAGTTCAGCGGGCTCTTCGACTGGCTGCGCACGCACGTGCACGGGCTCGGCGCCAAGGTGCCGGTCCAGGAGCTGCTGAAGGGCGCCACCGGCAAGCCCCTGTCCGCGACCTCCTTCATCCGCTACGTCGAGGCAAAGTACCTGGAGAGCGCGACCAGCGTCGCGGCGGCCTGAAGGGCCCGACGGCGTGACTCACCCGAAGTCGTCCCGCACCCTCGAGCGCCTCGCGGCGCGCCTGCGCGGCGCGGTGGGCAAGGCCATCGCGGACTACCGCATGATCGCCGACGGCGATCGCATCATGGTGTGTCTCTCGGGCGGCAAGGACTCCTACACGCTGCTCGATCTGCTGCTGTCGCTGCAGCGCAGCGCGCCGATACGCTTCGAGCTGCTGGCGGTGAACCTCGACCAGAAGCAGCCCGGCTTTCCCGCCGACGTGCTGCCGCGCTACCTGGCGCAGGCGGGCGTCCCCTATCACGTCATCGAGCAGGACACCTACAGCGTCGTGAAACGCGTGGTGCCCGAGGGGCGCACGCTCTGCGGGCTGTGCTCGCGGC
>DATKPR010000148.1:0-3537 GCA_035523985.1 Steroidobacteraceae bacterium
GGCCGCCGAGCGGCTGATGCTCGCCGACCATCCGCTCATGCCGCTCTACTTCTACGTCAACAAGCACCTGGTGAAGCCCGCGGTGCGCGGCTGGTATGACAACGTCATGAACGTCACCTACAGTAAGGATCTCGGCCTGTCGTCCACCGGCACTCCATGAACTGGCATCTGTTCGCGGGATTTCTCGCCCTCACCCTGGTGCTGCTCGCGGCGCCGGGTCCGATCGTCACGCTCGTGATCTCGACCTCGGCCGCGCGCGGCCTGCGCGCGGGCCTCATCACCGTGGCCGGCACCTCGACCGGCAACGCGCTGCTGATCACCGCGATCGCCTGCGGCCTGCGCCCGGTGGACGACCAGGGGCCCTGCAGGACGCGCCCGTCCTCGCTGCCCGCGCGGCGCCCGTGGCGGCAGTGTCCGCTGCGCAGCAGCCCCTCGAGCTCCGGCGCCGTCATGGGCTTGCAGAAATGAAATCCCTGCCCGTCGCTGCAGCCCCACTTCAGCAGCTGCTCGACCTGGCGCTCGCTCTCGATGCCCTCGGCAATGACCGCCATGCCGAGCTCGCGCGCGAGCCCGATCGTGGCCTTGACGACCGCGGCGTTGCCCGCATGCTCGAGCTGCTCGACGAAACTCTGCGCGATCTTCAGCCGGTCGGCCGGGAAACGCCTCAGGTAGTCGAGCGAGGAGAAGCCGGTGCCGAAGTCGTCGATCGCCAGGCGGATGCCGAGCGCGCGCAGCGAGCCGAGCACCACGTGCGGCGCACTGCCGCTGCCCATGAGCACGGTCTCGGTGAGCTCGAGCTCGAGGCAGCGCGGGTGCAGGCCGCTCTCGAGCAGCGTGCCGCGGATGAAGTGCTCGAGCTCGTGCGGCGCGCGCAGCTCCGCCGCCGAGATGTTGACCGCGACGCTCGCGGGCAGCAGCCCGGCGTCGGCCCAGGCGCGCGCCTGGCGGCAGGCCTGGCGCAGCACCTCGCGGCCGAGCGGCACGATGAGACCGCTGCTCTCGGCTTCGGCGATGAACTGCCCGGGGGCGAGCACACCGCGCCCGGGGTGGCGCCAGCGCACCAGCGCCTCGATGCCGGTGATGCGCCCGGTCGCGAGCTCGACCTGCGGCTGGTAGACGAGGAACAGCTGCCGCGACTCGATCGCGGTGCGCAGCTCCGCCACCAGCGTCACGCGGGCGCGCACCTTGGCGTCCATCGACTCATCGAAGAAGCGGCAGGCGCCGCGCCCTTCCGCCTTGGCGCGGTAGAGCGCCACGTCGGCGTGCCCGAGCAGCGCCTCGACGCTGCGCTCGGCGGGGGTGCCCATGGCGATGCCGATGCTGGTGCCGATGCGGATGTCGTTGCCCTGGATGGAGAACGGCGGCTCGAGCGCTGCGATCAGCTTGGCGGCGAGTGCCGCGGCGCCCGCATCGTCGCGCACCTCGGGCATCAGCACCGCGAACTCATCGCCCCCGAAGCGCGCCACGATGTCGCTGTCGCGCGCCGCCCCGCGCAGCCGCGCGGCGACGCCGCGCAGCAGATCGTCGCCCGCCGGGTGCCCGAGGGTATCGTTGACGTCCTTGAAGTGATCGAGGTCGAGTAACAACACCGCGAATCGCGAGCCGGCGCGCGTCGCGCGGGCGATCGCCCCGTCGACCGCATCGACGAATACCCCGCGGTTCGGCAGTCCGGTGAGCGCATCCTGGCGCGCCATACGGCGGATGCGCCGCTCGACCTGCTTGCGGTCGCTGATGTCGCGCAGCGTCGCCAGCACCACGTCGGCGCCGCCGAAGGCGGCGAACCGCACGCAGATCTCCGCCCAGAAGACGCGGCCGTCCTTGCCGCGGCATTGCCATTCGAAGGTCTGCGGTCCCGCGGCGCGGGCTTTGGCGATCCAGCGGCCGACGTCCTGGCGCGTATAGGGGGGCATGCCGGAGGAGAGCGCCGCGACGTCCAGGCCCAGCAGCTCCTCGCGCGTATAGCCGAACATCCGGCAACCGCTCGGATTGATCTCGAGGAAGCGCCCGCTGCCGGGCTCGCTCACGAAGATGCCCTCGGTCACCGAGTCGAACACGGTGCGGAAGCGCGCCTCGCTCGCGCGCAGCGCCGCGGTCTTCAGGTCCTCGCGGGCGCGCAGCTTCTCGGTCTCGATGAGGCTCTCGCGAAACACGTCGATGGCCTGCGCCATGGTGCCGAGCTCATCGCGCCGTCCGACCCCGGGAATGCCCACCGCGAAGTCGCGCGCCGCGAGGCGCTTCATGGCCCCGGTCATGGCGTGCAGCGGCAGGGCGACGTTGCGCGTCAGGGCGAGGCCGAGGCCCGCCGCCGCGAGCAGCAGCGCCAGCAGCGCGCCGCGCACCAGCGCGCGAGTCGCGGCGACGAAGCGCACGGTCTCGGCGGCGCCGTCGACGCCGGTGCGGGTGTTGAGGATGATGTTCTGCGTCAGCCCGGCCGCGGCCGCTTCGTAGTACGGGCCGCCGGCCGCGAAATCCTGCAGCTGGCCCGCAGCGCCGCCGAGACGGGCGTCCCTGAAGCGGCGGCTGACCGTGCGGTACGCCGCCCAGGTCCGGTCGAACTCGCTCATCAGCCGCTCGTCCTCGGTGCCCGCGGTCACGTACGGCTGGCAGTTCTGCCGGGCCTGCGCGAGCTCGGCGGCGGTCGCCTCCAGCTGCGCGGCGGCGGCGGCGATCTCGCGTGCGCCGCCGGCGAGCGCCAGCGACGCCTCGGCCAGGCGGTACTTGCGCACCGTGGTGCGCAGCTGCCCCAGGGTGCGCGCGCTCGGCATCCAGTCGTCGCGCGCCGCGACCGCGCGGCTCTCGATGGCCGAGAGCCGCCCAAGCGACACGGCGCCGGCGGCGATCACGATCGCGAGCAGCGCGATGAAGCTCCCGGCCAGCTTCGCCCCGATGGGCACGGTCAGGCGGGCCTCTGGCAGCGTCCCTGCGTCCATGGCGCCATTTATAGACGCAACGTCCCGCGGGCGGCTTGACGGGCGTCACTCACTGCGGGAAGTACTACCCGCTCATTTACCAATACAAAAGCTCGCGAAGATGCGCCCGAGCAGGTCGTCGCTGGTGAACTCGCCGGTGATCTGCCCGAGCGCCTGCTGCGCGGCGCGCAGCTCCTCGGCCGCCAGCTCCCCGGCGCGCCGCTCGCTGAGCTGCCGCCCGGCCTCCTCGATGTGCGCGCGCGCCCGGGCGAGGGACTCGAGGTGGCGCTGCCGGGCGCTCACCGCGCCGCTCTCGACGCTCTGGAATCCCATGCAGCCGAGCAGGTGCGCCCGCAGCTGCGCGAGCCCCGCCCCGGTGAGCGCCGACACGCACAGGAACGGGGGCGCCGCCGCATCCTCGGCGAAAGTGGCCGCGGCAGCCCTCAGGACCGCGGCCTCGTCGGCCAGGTCGCACTTGTTGAGCACGAGCGTCACCGGCACGTCCGCGGGCAGCCGCGCGCGCTCGGCGCGGAACGCGGCGGCACCCGGATCGGCCGCGGCGTCGATGACGAACAGCACGCGGTCGGCGCGCGCGATCTCCCCGCGCGCGCGCCGCATGCCCTCCGCC
>DATKPR010000149.1:0-8628 GCA_035523985.1 Steroidobacteraceae bacterium
CGCTCTCAGTATACGGCGCGTGTGCGACCTTTTGCGCCGCTGGCGCATCTAAGACTCCCGTGAGCAGACTCACGGAAATCACCGTGCCGCAGGCGCTGCTGGCGCGGGCGTGTGCGGGGGAGGAGGGCGCGCGGCGGTCGATCTACGCCGCCGTGGCGCCGGCCGCCTTCGCGCTCATCCGCCGCATCGTCGGCAATCGCAGCGCCGCGGAGGATGTCTTCCAGGACACCATGATGCGTTTCTTCGAGCATCTCGCCGACTTCCGCGGCGAGGCGCCGCTCGGGGCGTGGCTGCGGCAGATCGCGATCTCGCGCTGCCTGATGTACCTGCGCTCCCCCTGGCGCCGCGCACTCCTCTACATCGAGGGCGAGGGCGCGCATGCCGGGCCCGGGGAGGGGCAGTCCGCGACGCGCGCGCTGCCGCCGGAAGCCATCGACGTCGAGCGCGCGCTGGCGGCGCTCGCCCCGACCGCGCGCGCGGTCGTGTGGATGTACGAGGTGGAGGGTTACTCGCACGCCGAGATCGCCCATGCGTTCGGCCGCTCCGTCAGCTTCTCCAAGTCGCAGCTCGCACGCGCGCACCTGAAGCTGCGCGCCTGGCTCGAGCCGCAGGGAAACCGCACCACATGCACACTGAGCTAGAACGCGAATCCAGCGTGGCACGGCTGCTGCGCGCGCTCCCCGCCGCGGGCGCGCAGCCCTACGACTTCGGCGAATTCGAGCGCCGCGCACGGCAGGCACCCGCAGCCGCGGCGCGCGCCGCACGCCTGCGGGCGGCGGCCGCCGCGATCGTCGTCGCGCTGGCGATCAGCGCGGCGGCCATTCGCTTCGGCGTCGGGCCGCACCGGCCGCCGGCGGCCGCGCCCCTCGGGGCCGACCGCAGCGGCGCGGCGCCGCGCCCCGCCGCGGGCGCGCAGAGTGCGGCCGATGAGGCCGCTGCGCAGCGCTGGCTCGAGAGCCTGCCGCGCGAGCCCGGCGTGGTGCGCGTCGGTACGCGCGCCGCCGTCGAGACGCTCGAGGATCATCTCGCCGAGATCGACGACCTCCTGAGCAGCGAGCGCGCCGGACGCGCCACGCCGGCGCGCCTTGCGGCGCTGCAGAAGGAGCGCAGCCAGCTCGTCAGCTCGCTGCTGCAGGTGCGCTATGCCGAGACGCTCGCCGATGCCTCACGCTGAAAACCCCAAGGAGCCCGTCATGAGCCGTTACCCCCTGATGTTCGCCTGGAGCATGGCGGCGCTGCTGGCCTGTGCCGCGGCGGTGAGCTGCCGGCCCACCGTTGCGCTCGCCGATCCACCGCCGGCGGCCGGCGCGCCCGCGGCCGGGAACGAAGACGCCGGACTCGAGGCGCAGCTCGAGGCCGCGCGCAAACAGCTCGATGTGGCGGCGCACCAGGTGGCGGAGCTCACCGAGCAGCTCAGCCGGCCGGTGATCGCGAGCTTCATGGACATGGACGGCGAGCACGGCCGCGCGATCATCGGCGTGCAGCTCGATCCGGCCGCGGGCGGTCCCGGCGCACGCGTGCGCGAGGTGAGCCCCGGGGGTCCGGCCGCGGAAGCCGGCATTCGCGCCGGCGATGTGATCGTCGCGGTGAACGGCACGGAAGTGAAAGGCGAGAACCCCGCGCGCGCGGCCATGCGGCTGATGCGCCCGGTGAAGCCCGACAGCAAGGTGAGCGTGCGCGTGCTGCGCGACGGCGCGACGCATGAGTTCACCGTGACGGCCCGCCCGGGCCCCGGGTTCTTCTTCGCCGATTTCCCGAGGTTCGAGGGTCCGGAGCTGCTTGCCGGTCACCACGAGGCGCTCCTCATCCGCGGGCCGCTGATGGACATGGAGCTGGCGACGCTCACCCCGCAGCTCGGGCGCTATTTCGGCAGCGAGAAGGGCGTGCTGGTGGTACGCGCGCCGCCCGGCGGAGCGCTCAAGCTGGAGGACGGCGATGTGATCCTCGCCATCGACGGACGCGAGCCCGCGAGCGGCTCGCACGCGACGCGCATCCTCGCCTCCTACCAGCCGGGCGAGAAGCTGACGCTGCGCATCCTGAGGCTCCACAAGCCGCTCGATCTCGAGACGACCCTGCCGCAGAGCCCCGGGCACCGACACGCACACGGCGACGTGCGCGGCGTTGCGCCCACAAGCCCGCTTCCCCCGGTGCCGCCGCTGCCGCCGCCCCCGACCCCCGACGCCTGAGCCTGCAAGCCGCGCGTGTACCATGCGCGCGTGCGCCGCCAGGATTTCCACTACGAGCTGCCCCCCGGGCTGATCGCCCAGACACCGCTGCCGGAGCGCTCGGCGAGCCGCATGCTGGTGCTCGAGGGGGCAGCCGGCGCGCTCGTCGACGCGACGGTCGCCGAGCTGCCCGCGT
The DNA here is from genome assembly GCA_035523985.1 of Steroidobacteraceae bacterium. Lineage (GTDB taxonomy): Bacteria > Pseudomonadota > Gammaproteobacteria > Steroidobacterales > Steroidobacteraceae > 13-2-20CM-66-19. The sequence goes on from DATKPR010000149.1 coordinate 2,362, forward strand.
ACCTCGCGCCGGGCGACCTCCTGGTCTTCAACGACACCCGCGTGGTGGCCGCGCGGCTCCGCGGTCACAAGCCCACCGGCGGGGCGGTCGAGATCTTTCTCGAGCGCCCGCTCGGGGGAACGGAGGCGCTGGCGCAGGTGTCCGCCAGCAAGCCGGTGCGCGCGGGCCTTGCCATCGCCACCGCCGGCGGCGAGGTGCGGGTGCTGGCCCGCGAGAACGACCTGTGGCGCATCGCGCTGCCCGGCGAGGCGCTCGATTTCTTCGAGCGCTGGGGCGAGGTGCCGCTGCCGCCCTACATCCAGCGCGCGCCGCGTGCGGACGATCGCGAGCGCTACCAGAGCCTCTTCGCGCGCGAGCGCGGCGCGGTCGCCGCGCCCACCGCCAGCCTGCACTTCGACGCGCCGCTGCTGGCGGCCCTCGAGGCCCGCGGCGTGGAGCGCGCCAGTATCACGCTGCACGTCGGCGCGGGAACGTTCCAGCCGGTGCGCGTGGCCGATCTGGCCGCGCACACCATGCACGCCGAGCGGGTCACGGTGAGCCGCGCGGCTTGCGAGGCGCTCGCGCGCACGCGCGCACGCGGCGGCCGCGTGGTGGCGGTCGGCACCACGGTGGTGCGGGCGCTCGAATCGAGCGCGCTTGCGGCAGCCGACGGCGTGCCGGCGCCGTGGAGCGGGGAGACGCGTCTGTTCATCACCCCGGGGTTCCGCTTCCGCGTCATCGACCGGCTGCTCACCAATTTCCATCTGCCGGAGTCGACGCTGCTCATGCTGGTGTGCGCCTTCGCCGGCACCGGGGCCGTGCTCGCCGCCTACGCCCATGCGGTCGCCGCGCGCTACCGCTTTTTCAGCTACGGGGACGCGATGCTCCTCACGCGGAGCGCCGCGTGAGGCCGGTCTTCACCGTGACGGCGCGCGAGGGCGCGGCGCGCGCAGGCACGCTCGCGACCGCCCATGGGGTGATCGACACCCCGGCCTTCATGCCGGTGGGCACCTACGGCACGGTGAAGGCGTTGACGCCCGAGGAGCTCACGGGTCTCGGCGCCCAGATCGTCCTCGGCAACACCTTTCACCTGCTGCTGCGTCCCGGGCCGGCGGTGATCGGCGCGCATGGCGGCCTGCACCGCTTCATGCACTGGGATCGCCCGATCCTCACCGACTCGGGCGGCTTTCAGGTCTTCAGTCTCGAGAGCCTGCGGCGCATCGACGAGGAAGGCGTGCGCTTCCGCTCGCCGCTCGACGGCCGCGAAGTGCGCCTCACGCCCGAGGACTCGATGGACATGCAGCACACGCTGCGCTCCGACATCGCCATGGCGCTCGATGACTGCACGCCGCACCCCGCCACGGAGCGCGAGGCGCGCGAGTCGATGGAGCGCTCGATGCGCTGGGCGGCGCGCAGTCATGCGCATTACCACCGCGCCGCGGCCGCACCGCCGCCCGGCGGGCTGTTCGGGATCGTGCAGGGCGGCATGCACGTGCCTTTGCGGCTCGCATCGCTCGAGAGCCTGCTGCGGCTCGACTGGCCGGGACTCGCGGTCGGGGGCCTCGCGGTCGGGGAGTCGGAAGAAGAGCGGCTCGCCGTGCTCGAGGGCCTCGTTCCACACATGCCCGCCGACCGGCCGCGTTACCTGATGGGCGTCGGCCGCCCGGAGGACATCGTCGCGGCGGTGCTGCGCGGCATCGATCTGTTCGACTGCGTCATCCCGACGCGCCACGCCCGCAACGGCCACCTGTTCACGGCGCACGGCGTCATCAACATCCGCAACAGCGTCCATCAGCAGGACCTGTCCCCGGTGGACGCGACCTGCGCCTGTTATACCTGCCGCCACTACACGCGGGCGTACCTGCGCCATCTCGACCGCTGCAACGAGATCCTGGGGTCCCGGCTCAACACCATCCACAACCTGCACTTCTACCTGGAAATGATGCGCTCGCTGCGTGCCGCCCTGGCCGCCGGGGTGTTTGCGAGCTGGGCGCAACGATTTCTCGACGCCCGGCGGGGGCCAGGGGACCCTGTGGCATAATGCCGCCCTTTTTCGCTGCCGGGATCCCGCAACATGAACCTGATTTCCGACGCCTGGGCGCAGTCCGCGCCCGGCTCTACCAGCCAGCTGGCACCGCTGCTCATGATGGTGCTGTTCGTCGGCGTGTTCTATTTCCTCCTCATCCGGCCGCAGCAGAAGAAGGCCAAGGAGCACCAGGCGCTGGTGTCCAAGCTCGCCGCCGGTGACGAGGTGGTCACCAACGGCGGCATCCTCGGGCGCGTCACCGAGGCCGGCGAGACCTTCATCACCCTCGAGGTCGCCGACGGCGTGCGCATCAAGGTGCAGCGCCACCAGATCTCGCAGCTCATGCCCAAGGGCACGCTGAAGAGCGCTTAGCGCCATGCTGGAGTACGCCCGCTGGAAGTATCTGCTCGTCGCGGCGGTGCTGCTGCTCGCGCTGCTGTTCGCGCTGCCGAACGTCTTCGGCGAGGACCCGGCGCTGCAGGTGGCGCGTAAGGACCATGCCGCGTTCACCCCCGAGGCCGAGCAGACCGTCGAGTCCTTCCTCAGGGATCACGGCGTGCGTTTCGAGAGGAGCTACATCGACCAGGGCCGCCTCATGGTGCGCTTCGCCAGCGTTCCCGATCAGCTGGCGGCGCGCGATGCGGTGAACGGCAACGACGACTTCAAGGGCAGCTACATCACGGCCGTGTCGTTCGCGCCGCGTACGCCCGAGTTCCTGCGCGTGCTGGGGCTCAAACCCATGCCGCTCGGCCTCGATCTGCGCGGCGGCCTGTACCTGCTCTACCAGGTGGACGTGAACTCGGCCGTCGCGCAGGCGCTCGAGGGCTACGCGACCGACGCGCGCCGCGCGCTCACCGCCGCCAATATCGCCTTCAAGGACGTCGCGGTCGAGGGCGCGACCGCGACGCTGCGCATCCAGCTCGCCCCCGGCGCGGACCCCGCAGCGGCCCGCAGCGCGCTCGCCAAGCCGCTGCAGGGACTGGCAGTGAACGTCGAGACCGGCGCCGCGGGAGCGGTGCTGACGGCGAGCATGACCAGCCAGCAGGTGCGCGAGCGCCAGGACTACGCCATCCAGCAGAACATCACGACGCTGCGCAACCGCGTCAACGAGCTCGGCGTGTCCGAGCCGATCGTGCAGCGCCAGGGCATCGACCGCATCAACGTGCAGCTGCCGGGCGTGCAGAACTCCGCCGAGGTGAAGGACATCCTCGGCCGCGTGGCGACGCTCGAGTTTCGCCTGCAGGACATGCAGAACAGCGCCGCCGAGGCCGCGGCGCTCGGCCGCGCGCCGCTCGGCTCCAAGCTCTACACCCACACCCGCATGGGCGGCCCGATCCTGCTCAAGCGCGAGATCATCGCCACCGGCGACCAGCTCACCAACGCGACCACCTCGCAGTCGCCCGAGGGCCCGGCGGTCAACGTGCGGCTCGATGCGCGCGCCGGCGACAACATGCTGCGCACCACGCGCGCCAACCTGAACAAGCGCATGGCGGTGGTGCTGATCGAGAAGCGCCCCGAGACCGTCGAGGTCGACGGCAAGAAGGTGGTCCGCGAGGTGACCGACGAAGAGGTCATCAACGACGCCACCATCAAGGGGGTATTCGGCAACAACTTCATGATCACCGGGCTGCAGGCCGGCGAGGCGCGCGATCTGGCGCTGTTGCTGCGCTCCGGCTCGCTCGCGACCGCCATCTACCCGGTCGAGGAGCGCGTGGTCGGCCCGAGCCTCGGCGAGAAGAACATCCGCCAGGGGCGCGATGCGCTCATCATCGGCATGGCCGGCGTGTTCCTCTTCATGGCGATCTACTACCAGGTGTTCGGCCTGGTGGCGGACCTGGTGCTGCTCGCGAACGTGGTGCTGCTGACCGCGCTGCTGTCGATGATGCACCAGGTGCTCTCGCTCCCCGGCATCGCCGGCATCCTGCTCACCGTCGGCATGGCGGTGGACGCCAACGTGCTGATCTACGAGCGCATCCGCGAGGAGATCCGCAAGGGCGTGTCGCCGCAGGCGGCGATCCGCTCGGGCTTCGAGAAGGCGCTGTCGGCGATCGCCGATTCCAACTTCACGGCGCTGATCGCCGGCGTGGTGCTGTGGGTGCTCGGCTCCGGTCCGATCCGCGGCTTCGCCGTGGTGCTGACCTTCGGCATCGCCACCTCCATGTTCACCGCGCTCATGGGCAGCCGCGCGCTGCTCACGCTCATGTACGGCGGCCGGCGCAAGCTCACCCGCCTCGCCATCGGCTAGGAAAGGCACCGTGGAATTCTTCAGTCATCAGACCAGCTACCCGTTCATGGCCACCCGCAAGGTGTGGTACACGCTCTCGGCCGTGCTCATGATCGTGTCGCTCGGCTCGTTCTTCGTGCGCGGGCTCAACCTGGCGATCGACTTCACCGGCGGCGTCAGCGCCAGCGCGACCTTCACCCAGCCCGCCAACCCGGACCAGGTGCGCACGCAGCTGCTCGCCGCGGGTTTCCGCGATCCGGCGGTGCAGGTGTTCGGCACCGCGCGCGACATCGCCATCCGCCTGCCGCCCGATCCGAAGCTCGACTCGAACGCGGTGCGCACGCACCTCGAGGCGGCGCTGCACGGCGTCGACCCGGGGGCGCAGGTGGTGCAGCTCGACGTCGTGGGACCGCAGGTGGGGGGTGAGCTGAAGATGAGCGCGATCTGGTCGCTGTTCTTCACGCTGCTGTTCATCTTCGGATATCTGGCGGTGCGCTTTCACACCTGGAGGCTGTCGGCGGGCGCGATCCTCGCCGTGCTGCACGACCCGATCCTGGTGCTGGGTTTCTTCTCCGTCACCCAGATGTCCTTCGATCTGGCGGTGGTGGCCGCGATCCTCGCGGTCATCGGCTACTCGCTCAACGACACGGTGGTGGTGTTCGACCGGATCCGCGAGCGCTTCGAGGGGAACCGCCGCTCGCCGCCCGACGTGGTGCTCGATCAGTCGATCAACCAGACGCTGTCGCGCACCATCATGACCAAGGTGGTCACCTCGATCGTGGTGGTGGCGCTGCTGTTCCTCGGGGGGCCGGTGCTCAAGGGCTTCTCGGCGGCGCTGCTGATCGGCATCATCGCCGGCACCTACTCCTCGATCTACATCTCGAGTGCCATCGCGCTCGACTTCGGACTCACCGCCGAGCACGTGTTCCCGTCGGTGAAGAAGGCGGCGCTTGACCACCTGCCGTAGCGGCGGAGCAGGCTCACGCTGAGCGATCCACACGCCTGGCTGGCGTTCCTCGCGCTGGCGGCGCTCGAGATCGTCCTCGGCGTCGACAACCTGATATTTCTCGCGGTCCTGGTGGCACGGCTGCCGGCGGCGCGGCAGCGGGCGGCGCGGCTCGGCGGCCTCGCGCTCGCCATGGCGACGCGCATCGCGCTGCTCTGGTCGGTCGTGTCCCTCACGCACCTCACGCGGCCGTGGCTCGAGCTCGCCGGCCGCTCCTACTCGGGGCGCGACCTGGTGCTGCTGGCCGGCGGCTTGTTCCTGCTCGTCAAAAGCGTGCTCGAGATTCACCACTCGCTCGAAGGGCCGACGGGGCAGGGGGCGGCGGCCCGGCCGCATGCGGGGGTACTGGCGACCGTCGTGCAGATCGGGCTCATCGATCTGGTGTTCTCGCTCGACTCGGTGTTCACCGCGGTCGGGCTGGCGCGCGATTTCGCGGTGATGGCGGCGGCGATCGTCGTGGCGATCCTCGTCATGATGTGGGTGTCGCGCCCGGTGGGCGCCTTCATCGAGCGCCATCCGACCATCCGGATGCTGGCGCTCGCGTTCCTGATCCTCATCGGCGTGGCGCTCATCGCGGGAGGCCTGCACTTGGAGATCCCGAAGGGCTACCTCTACTTCGCGATGGCTTTCGCGGCCGCCGTGGAGCTCATCAACCTGCGCGTGCGCCGCCGCTGAGGCGCTCCCGGCGCGCGGCTGCCGGTGCGTTAAGGCTCAGCGCGCCGGCGCGGGCGCGGCGGCCGCCGCGCCGGCCTTGCGCACCGCGCTGTGCCGGTAGCCGTAGAAGGCGTAGATCACGACCCCCACGGCGGTCCAGATGACGAGCCGCAGCCAGGTCGCCGTTCCCAGCGACACCATCATGGCGCCGCAGACCACGGCTCCCGCGATGCAGGTGAACCAGGGCCAGGGGGCGCGGAACGGGCGCGGCAGATCCGGGCGGGTCCGGCGCAGCACCAGCACGCCGATGCAAACCGTGACGAAGGCGGCCAGCGTGCCGATCGCCACCATCTCGCCGAGGATCTTCACCGGGAAGAG
>DATKPR010000150.1:0-6846 GCA_035523985.1 Steroidobacteraceae bacterium
ATTCCCGCGGCTCAGCGCGGCGGGGCCACGGGGATCAGCCCGTGAGGCGAGATGAGCCCGAAGTACCAGGCGATCATGAGGAGCGCGAACAGCGCCAGCGAGATCGCGATGCGCACCGTGAGCGCGCGCGCGAGCTTCCTCGAGTCCTCATCTCCCTTGCCGCGCGAGAGATGAAACAGCCCCGTGCCGAGGCTGAGCACCACGGCCGCCAGCGCGCACACGATGAGCAGTGTTACGAGCGAATTCATGAGGCCGGGGAGTGTAGCGCGGACGGTCGCGGTGGCGCTCGCCGTGCTCGCCGCCTGCGCGCTGTGCATACGGCTCGGCCTGTGGCAGTGGCACCGCTGGCTCGAGACCGAGGCGGCCTGGACGCGCTTCGCGCGCGGCGCCGATACGGTGCAGCCGCTCGGCGCGCGCCGCCTGGCCGATCTGCCGCTCTACCAGCGCGTGAGCCTCGCCGGGCGCCTCGACGGCGCGCACCAGTTCCTGCTCGACAATCGCAGCTACCGGGGCAACCCGGGCTACGAGGTCCTCACGCCGCTCGCACGGGACGGCGCCCCGACGCTGCTCGTCGACCGCGGCTGGGTGCCCTTCACCGGCTCGCGGGCGCGGCTGCCGCAGGTGGGCGTGGCAGCGGGCGCGCCGCTCGAGCTGAGCGGCCGCATCGCCGCGCTGCCGAGCGCGGGGCTCGCGAGCGGCCGGGCCGCACCGGCCGCGGCGGATCCCTGGCCCAAGGTCACGAGCTTCCCGACGCCGGCCGAGCTCGCGGGCGCGCTCGGCGTGCCGCTCGAGGCGCGCATCCTGCTGCTCGACCCCGGCGCGCCCGCCGGCTACGTACGCGACTGGCAGCCGCCGGGCCTGTCGCCGCTGCGCCATCTGTCCTACGCCATCCAGTGGTGGTGCTTCGCCGCCCTCGCGCTGGTGCTCGCGGCCGTGCCCGGTGTGCGGCGCGCCCGCGCGGCGCGCCGGCTGCGGGCACGCTGATGCGCGGCGCCCCATGACGGATGCGGCCGGCATGCGCGCCCGGAACCTGCGCACGGTGGCGGCGCTCGCGGCGCTGTTCTTCCTGCCGCTGGCGCTCGCCTTCTACGCCTACTACGCCAGCGGCTGGCGGCCCGCGGGCCGCGTCAATCACGGCACGCTCATCATCCCGGCGCGGCCGCTCCCGGCGGTCGCGCTGCCGCGCGCACCCGGCACGGCGGCGGCGCCCGGGACGACGCTGCGCGGCAGCTGGACGCTGGTGTACGTCGGCGGCGGTGCCTGCGACGCCGACTGCCGGGCGGCGCTGCTCGTCATGCGCCAGACGCGCCTCGGGCTCAACAACGACATGACCCGGGTCGCGCGCGTGTTTCTCGCCACCGATCACTGCTGCCTCGATGCGGCGGCAGGCGCGCAGGCCGGGCTCGCGGTGCTCGATGCGAGCGGCGCCGCAGCCGCGCCGCTGGTCGCGCAATTCCCGGCGGCCGGGCGCGCGCATTCCATCTACGTGGTCGACCCGCTCGGCAACCTCATGATGAGCTACGATGCGCGCCTCGATCCGCACGGCCTGCTCGAAGACCTGCGCAAGCTCCTGCGGCTCTCTCAAATCGGCTAGACGCGCGAGGAGGCCATGCACATGAAGCCGGTCGGGCGCTGGATGCGCCGCCTCGCCCTCTGCGGAGTGCTGCTGTGCTTCGGCGTGGTGGTGCTCGGAGCCTACGTGCGCCTCACCGACGCCGGCCTCGGCTGCCCCGACTGGCCGGGCTGCTACGGGCATCTCACCCCGGGCGGCGCGGCGCACGACGCGGCGCTCGCGGCATCCGCCGCCCGGCCGCTCGAGCCCGGCAAGGCGTGGCGCGAGATGATCCACCGCTACGCCGCCGGCACGCTCGCCCTCGTGATCGTCGCCCTCGCGGTGCTCGCGGTGCGTGCGCGGCGCGAGCGCCTGGTGAGCGTGCCGCTCACCCTGGCACTGCTCGCGGCCGTGATCGTGCAGGCGCTGCTCGGCATGCTGACCGTCACCTGGCGGCTGACGCCTCTCGTCGTGACGCTGCACCTGCTGCTCGGGCTGACGACGCTCGGCCTGCTGTGGTGGCTCGCGCTCTCGCTCCCGACCAGCTCCTGGGGCGCGAGCTCGCTCGGCGGCGTGGGACGCTCGCTGCGCGGCGGCGCCGCCTACATCGCCAGCGCCCACCACCTGGCGATCCTCGGGCTGGTGGCGCTCGCGGTGCAGATCGCCCTCGGCGGCTGGACCAGCAGCAACTACGCGGACATCGCCTGTCCGGATTTCCCCACCTGCCAGCGCGCCTGGTGGCCGCCGGGCGATTTCCGCAGCGCCTTCGTGCTCTGGCACGGCGGTGACCTCGACTACGAGGGGGGACTGCTCAGCCTCGCGGCGCGCACCGCCATCCACCTCGCCCACCGCCTGGGAGCCCTGGTGGCGGCGGCGGCGCTCACGCTCGCCGCGCTCTTCACGCTGCGGCAGCGGGGACTCTCGGGCGCCCACAGCCGCGCCTGGGCGGTGCTCGGGGCGCTCGCGCTGCAGCTGATCCTCGGGATCTCGATGGTGGTCGAGGGATTCCCGCTGTGGCTCGCCACCGCCCACACCGCCGGGGCCGCGCTGCTGCTGCTCGCGGTGCTCGCGCTGGTGCGCTATCTCAGCACGCGCTGAAGGCCCGAGCGCACGCCGTGGCGACCACACCGCACGTGACGAGGCCGGCGCCGCCCGTGTGGCGGCGCTATCTCGAGCTCACCAAGCCCAAGGTGGTGGCTCTGATCACCTTCACCGCGCTCGTCGGCACGCTGCTCGCGAGCGCCGGCGCGCCGCCGCTCGGGCCGCTCGTCATCGGCAACTTAGGCGTCGCGCTCGCGGCCGCCTGCGCCGCCACCATCAACCACGTGCTCGACCGCCGCATCGACGAGCAGATGGCGCGCACCCGCGCGCGGCCGCTGCCCACCGGGCAGCTCACCGAGCGCGCGGCGCTCATCTTCGCGGCGGTCCTCGGTTGCACGGCGATGACGCTGCTCGCCTTCCTCGTCAACCTGCTCACCGCGGTGCTCACCTTCTGCTCGCTCATCGGCTACGCGGTGGTCTATACGGTGTGGCTCAAGCGCGCCACCTCGCAGAACATCGTCATCGGCGGCGCCGCGGGCGCCGCCCCGCCGGTGCTCGGCTGGACGGCGGTCACCGGCAGCGTCGACCCGAACGCGCTGCTGCTGTTCCTCATCATTTTCGTGTGGACGCCGCCGCACTTCTGGGCGCTCGCGATCGCGCGGCGCGAGGAGTACGCGCGCGCCGGCATCCCGATGCTGCCGGTGACCCACGGGGTCGAGTTCACGCGCCTGCAGGTGCTGCTCTACACGGTGCTGCTCACGGTGGTGACGCTGCTGCCGTACCTGACGCGCATGAGCGGGCTCGTGTATCTGGCCGCGGCGCTGGTCCTCGATGCCGGCTTTCTCTACTACGCGCTCGCGCTCAAGGTGAGCCGCCGGGCGGAGCTGCCGATGCGGGTGTTCCGCTTCTCGGTCAACTACCTCATGTGGCTGTTCGCGGCGCTGCTGCTGGATCACTACCTGCCCGCATTGCGCTGATTGGCCAGAATCGCTGGAAGCGATTCTGGCGGACATCACTGCGTCGGCCGCCGGCAAAAAGCGTCGTTTTTGCCGGCTGCGCGGGCGCTTCAGACCTCGCGGCTGAGGCGCAGCGCCCAGGAATAGATCAGCTTGTCCTTCTGCAGCACCGCGCCGACGGTCGTGTAGTGGTCGGCGTCGAGCTGGCCGAGGTGCTCGCTGCCGTGGTAGCCGGAGGTCTCGCAGCCGAACAGCGAGAGGATCGAGCGGTCGATGACCACGTAGGTGCCGTCGAGCTTGCCGAAGGTCTCGGTCTCGAAAGTCCATTTCATCGCGGCGACGCCCGCGGCCGGGGGCTCGATCAGGTAGGCGTGCACGAACTCGACCGGCGGGGCGCCCAGGACCTTGAGCGTCCCCGAGAGCAGCCAGCAGCGGTCGCGGTGCGCGATCTCGGTGCGGCCCACGGCCTCGAGCGGCTCCCCGTCCCCCCGCCAGAACGTTCCCGCCGCGATCCACACCGCCGGCTCGAACAGAAACGTATGCGTCATGCGCGCATTATGGCGCGCGCCGCCGCTTCGCGGTACGTTGCGGACACGCCACGGCGAATCGAGGGGGAAGGACCGCTCATGCTGACGGAACGGATCTGGTCGGGGAACGCGCTGCGCAATTTTCACTACCTCGTGGCCTGCTCCGAGACCGGCGAGGCGCTCGCCATCGACCCGCTCGAGTGGCGCCTGGTGCTCGATGCGGCGCGCGCGCGCGGCTGGCAGATCACGCAGATCCTCAACACCCACGAGCACCAGGATCACACCGGCGGCAACGTCCCGCTCAAGGCCGCGACCGGGGCCCGGGTGCTGGCGCATGCCGGCGCCGCGGCCGCCATCGGCGGCGTCGACCGGGGACTCACGGCGGGCGACCGTATCCGCGTCGGACGCACCGTGGAGCTCGAGTGCCTCGATACGCCCGGGCATACCCTGACGCACGTGTGCCTGCTGTCGCGCGGCGCCGAGGCCGCGCTCTACTGCGGCGACACGCTCTTCAACGCCGGCGCCGGCAACTGCTACAACGGCGGCGACCCGAACCTGCTCTACGATACCTTCGTCACGCAGCTTGCCGCGCTGCCCGAGGCGACGCGCGTCTACCCCGGGCACGAGTATCTCGCGCGCAACCTCGAGTTCACCCTCGACCGCGAGCCCGCCAACCGCGACGCCGCCGCGCTCGTCGAGACCGCGCGCGCCCAGGATCCGGCGGCGGCGCGCGTCACGACGCTCGGCGAGGAGAAGCGCATCAACGCCTTCTTCCGCCTGCAGAACCCCCAGGTGATCGCGCGCCTGCGGGAGAAATTCCCCGACCTGCCCGGGCAGCCCGACGCGCGTACCGTGTTCGTGCGCCTGCGCGAGCTGCGCAACCGCTGGTAAAGCCCCGCACATTAACAATGCGGCCCGGGCGTCGCGCCCCGCCACCGTTCCCGCTAGGCTTGGGCAGATGCAGTCGCAGTTCTACCGCCGCTCGTTCCTGCTCGTGGCACTCGCCGCGCTCGCCTACCTGCTCTACCGCATCCTCGCGCCGCTGCGCACCGAGATCGGCTGGGCGGCGGTGCTCGCCTTCATATTGCACCCGCTGCACGAGCGGCTCGCCGCCCGCCTCAGGGGCCGGCGGACGCTGTCGGCCGCGACGCTCACCGGCCTCACGCCCTTCCTGGTGCTGGCGCCGCTCGCCATGCTCGGCGTCGCCTTCGCCGGGCAGGTGGCGCACCTGGTCGGCTACCTGCGCGGCCGCACGCTCATGTCCTGGAGCGACATCCTGCAGCGCCTGTCGGCGTTGCCGCTGATCGGCGCACCGGTGAGCTGGGCGCGCGACAACACCGCGGTGAGCGCCGATCAGATCGAAGGCTGGATCACCGACGGCGTGCAGACGCTGCTCAGGTCCGCCGCCACCATGGGCGGGGACCTGGCGCTCGGGGTGTTCGGCACGCTGGTCGGCTTCTTCATGATGCTCTTCATGCTGTTCTTCTTCCTCCAGGACGGCCGCGCAATGCTCGCCGCGCTCGAGCGCTCGATCCCGATGACGCCCGAGCAGCGCCAGCGGCTGCTGAAGTACCTCGCCGACGTCACGCGTGCCGTGGTGTTCGGCTCGGTCGCGACCGCGCTCATCAACGGCGCCGTGGTCGGCGTCGGCTTCGCGATCGCGGGGCTCCCCTCGCCGCTGGTGTTCGGCGTGCTGGGCGCGATCGCCTCGTTCCTGCCCTCGGGCTCGGCGATCGTGCTGATCCCCGCGGCGCTGTACCTCGCCGCCGCCGGACGCTGGGGGGCGGCACTGTTCATCGCGCTCTGGACGCTCGGGCTGTGGGCCGCGGAGACGGTGCTGCGGCCGCTGCTCACCTCCAAGCGCGCGCACGTCTCGACGCTCGCCGTCTTCATCGGCGCGATCGGCGGCGTGTCGGCGTTCGGCATCCTGGGGCTGATCCTCGGTCCCGTGGTGCTGAGTTTCGCCGTGGCGCTGGTGCGTTTCGCGCAGGAGAGCCTCGCAACGGACGCCTGAGCAGCGGGGCGCTTTCCCGTAGAATGCGCGCCCTATGGATCTCTCGCCGATCTTGAATCCGCTGAACGACGCGCAGCGCGCCGCGGTCACCGCCCCGCCCGGCCCGGTGCTGGTGCTGGCCGGCGCCGGCAGCGGCAAGACGCGCGTGCTCACGCACCGCATCGCCTGGGTGATCGAGGCGCTCGGCACCTCGCCCCAGAGCATCCTCGCCGTCACCTTCACCAACAAGGCCGCCGGCGAAATGGCCGAGCGCGTCAACGAGCTCCTCGGCCACTCCTCGCTCGCCAAGCCCCTCATCTCAACCTTCCATTCCTTCTGTGTTCGCGTCCTTCGCCGCGATATCGAAGCACTCCAGATCAATGGGAAAGGCCTCACCCGCGCCTTCACCATCTTCGACGAGAACGACCAATCCGCCCTCGTTAAGCAGATCATGAAGCGCATGGGCCTCGACACCAAGCAGCTCACCCCGCGCACCGTGCAGGGCCGCATCTCCTGGGCCAAAAATCACATGGTCGATCCGCAAGACTTTTTTCTTGGTTCTAAAGATCCTACGAGCGAGCGCGTCGCGCACATCTTCCGCGCCTACCAGGACGAGCTCCGCAAAAACAACGCCGTCGACTTCGACGACCTGCTCCTCGAAGCCGTCCGCCTGCTCAAATCCTCCGCCGAAGTGCGCGCCCGCTACCAGCACCGCTATCAATATGTATTGGTCGATGAATATCAGGATACCAACCGCCCTCAATACGAGCTCATGAA
>DATKPR010000151.1:0-6264 GCA_035523985.1 Steroidobacteraceae bacterium
GCGAAGGACTGCATCGCCAGCAGCACGAGCGGCACCAGCAGCCGGTAGAGGTTCAGGAGTCCGATGACCCGCCAGGCGAGGTCGCTCGGGGTGAGGGCGTTGGCGGCAGGGCTGGCCGGCATTTTTCGTGCGGAAAAAGCGCTCACGGGCCGTTGGCGGACCGGCGCGACTGTAACACCTTGGGTACGCGGCGGACGCGACCCGTATCGCATCGCTGGCCACTGCCGGCCAATTTCGCGAAAATGGACGCTTTCCCCCCAACGAAAGCCGACGACACGATGAACCTGCACGAATACCAGGCTAAGGAGATTTTCCGCGGCGGTGGCATCCCGGTGCCCGCCGGCAAGGTCGCCGCGAGTGCCCAAGAAGCGGTCGAGGCGGCGCGCGCGCTCGGCGGCGGCGTCTGGGTGGTGAAGGCCCAGGTGCACGCGGGCGGGCGCGGCAAGGCGGGGGGCGTCAAGCTCGCCCGCGACCTGGAGGCGGTGCGCGCGGCGGCGGCGGGCATGCTCGGCACGCGCCTCGTCACCAAGCAGACGGGGCCCGAGGGACTGCCGGTCGAGCGGGTGTACGTCGAGTCCGGCTCCGACATCGCGCGCGAGCTCTATCTGTCCATGACCCTGAATCGCGAGCGCGGCCGGGTCGCGCTCATCGCCTCCGCCGCGGGCGGCATGGAGATCGAAGAAGTGGCGGCGGCGACCCCCGAGAAGATCCTGAGCGTCAATGTGCACCCGGCGGCGGGGCTGCAGGGCTACCAGGTGCGCGAGATCGCCTACGGTCTCAAGCTCGAGAGCGCGCAGATCAGTCAGTTCCAGGCGCTGGCCGTGGCGCTCTACCGCCTGTACGTCGAGAAGGACCTGAGCCTCATCGAGATCAACCCGCTCATCGTGACGCGCGATGGCGCGCTGCTCGCGCTCGATGCCAAGGTCGATATCGACAACAACGCGCTGTTCCGCCACCCCGAGCTCGCGCGGCTGCGCGATGCGAGCCAGGAGGATCCGATGGAGCGCCGTGCCAGCGAGCACGACCTCAACTACGTCTCCCTCGACGGCGATATCGCCTGCATGGTGAACGGGGCGGGACTGGCGATGGCGACCATGGACCTGATCAAGCTGCACGGCGGTGCGCCGGCGAACTTCCTCGACGTCGGCGGCGGCGCCACCGCCGAGCGCGTCACGGCGGCCTTCGAGCTGATCCTCTCCAACCCGCGCGTACGCGCGGTGCTGGTCAACATCTTCGGCGGCATCGTGCGCTGCGATTTGATCGCCGAGGGCGTCATCAAGGCGGTGAAGAAGGTCGGGGTGAGCGTCCCGGTGGTGGCGCGGCTCGAGGGCACCAACGCCGACGCAGCGCGCGCCATGCTCGCCAGGAGCGGCCTCGCCATCACACCCGCCGAGGATCTCACCGATGCGGCCCGCAAGGTGGTCGCGCTGGCCGCAAAGGGCAAGGCATGAGCATTCTCGTCAACCGCAATACCAGGGTCCTTTGCCAGGGCTTCACCGGCAAGCAGGGCACCTTTCATTCCGAGCAGGCGATCGCCTACGGCACCCGCCTGGTGGGCGGCGTCACCCCGGGCCGTGGCGGCCAGCAGCACCTCGGGCTGCCGGTCTTCGACACGGTGCGCGACGCGGTGCGCGAGACCGGCGCGACCGCGAGCATGATCTACGTGCCGGCCTCGGGAGCGGCCGACTCGATTCTCGAGTCCGTGGACGCGGGCATCGAGCTCGTGGTGTGCATCACCGAAGGCGTCCCGGTGAAGGACATGGTGGCCGTCAAGGCGATGCTCGCGGGCTCGGCGACGCGCCTGGTCGGGCCCAACTGCCCGGGCGTGATCACCCCGGAGGAATGCAAGATCGGCATCATGCCGGGCTTCATCCACAAGAAGGGCTCGGTGGGGATCGTGTCGCGCTCGGGCACGCTCACCTACGAGGCGGTCTTTCAGACCACGCGCGCCGGGCTCGGGCAGTCGAGCTGCGTCGGCATCGGCGGCGATCCGGTGGCCGGCATGAGCTTCATCGACGTGCTGGATCTCTTCGAGCGTGACCCGCGCACCGAGGGCATCATTCTGGTCGGCGAGATCGGCGGTACGGGCGAGGAAGCGGCGGCTGCGTACATCCGCAAATACGTGAGCAAGCCGGTGGTCGCCTATATCGCGGGCGTCACCGCACCCGCCGGGAAGCGCATGGGACACGCCGGCGCCATCGTCGCCGGCGGCATGGGCACCGCGGCACACAAGTATGCGGCCTTCGAGGCCGCCGGGGTGCGCACCGTGAAGTCCCCGGCGCTGCTCGGCGCGGCCATGGCGGAGCTGCTCGGCCAGCGCCGGGCGCGGCGCACCTTCACCGTGCCGCGGGCCGCAACGGCGGCGCCGGCGCGCGCGGCACGCGCGGCGCGTGCCAAGCGCCGTGCCCCCGCAGCGCCGCGCCGCAAGAGCGTCGTGCGCACGCCGGCGCGCAGCCGCAAGCGTCCCGCCGCGGCGCGCCGCCCCGGAGGAGGCAGACGGCGCTGAAGGCGCCCAAGCGCCATGAGCGACACGCTCGGCATCGCGCTCGCGCAAATCAACCTCCTGGTCGGTGACGTGCATGGCAACGCGGCGCGCGTGATCGGCGCCGCGCACGCGGCGCGCGCCGGGCTCGGTGCCGACCTGGTGCTGTTCCCCGAGCTCGCGCTCAGCGGTTATCCGCCCGAGGACCTGCTGTTTCACCGGGGCTTTCGCCGGGAGATTGAGGCGGGTCTCGCGCGCGTGTGCGCCGAGTCCGGTACGGCCGCCGTGATGGTGGGTTACCCCGAGTACACGGCCGATGCGATCTACAACTCCGCCGCGCTGATCGCCGCCGGCGGGGTTCGCGCCGTCCACCGCAAGGCGGAGCTCCCCAACTACAAGGTGTTCGACGAGAAGCGCTACTTCCGTCCCGGCGCGCAGCCGACGGTGGTCGATCTCAAGGGCTTTCGCCTCGGGCTGCTGGTGTGCGAGGACATCTGGGAGCCGCAAGCGGCGCGCCTCGCGCGCGCCGCCGGCGCGCAGCTGCTCGCGGTGATCAACGCCTCGCCCTACGAGATCCACAAGCAGCGCGAGCGCGAGAGCGTCGCGCGCGCCCGCGTCGCGGATGTCGGGTTGCCGCTCGCCTACGTGAATCTCGTCGGCGGCCAGGACGAGCTGGTGTTCGACGGCAACTCCTTCGTGATGAACGCCGCGGGCGTCGTGGTGCAGCGTGCCGCCGCGTTCGAGGAGGGGACCTGCCTCGCACGCTTCGGGCGCGCCGCCGACGGGCGCGTGGTGCCGCACGCCGGCACGGTGGCTGCGGAGCTCAGCGACGAGGCGAGCGTGTACCGCGCGCTCACCCTCGGTGTGCGCGATTACGTCCGCAAGCACGGCTTCCCCGGGGTGGTCATGGGGCTCTCCGGCGGCGTCGATTCCGCCCTGACGCTCGCGATCGCGGTCGATGCGCTCGGGGCCGAGCGCGTGCACGCGGTGATGATGCCCTCGCGCTACACGTCCGCGATGAGCCTCGAGGATGCCGCCGCGCAGGCGCGCATCCTCGGGGTGCGCTACAGCGTGCTGCCGATCGAGGCGATGTTCGAGAGCACGCTCGCGACGCTCAAGGACGAGTTCGCCGGGCGCGCGGCGGATGCGACCGAGGAGAACATCCAGTCGCGCTGCCGGATGCTGCTGCTCATGGGGCTTTCCAACAAGACCGGCCGCATGCTGCTCACGACCGGCAACAAGAGCGAGATGGCCGTCGGCTACGCGACGCTGTACGGCGACATGGCGGGCGGTTTCGCGCCCATCAAGGACTGCAGCAAGACGCTGGTGTACCGCCTCGCGGCCTACCGCAACTCGCTCGGGCGCGTCATCCCGCAGCGCGTGATCGAGCGCCCCCCGACGGCGGAGCTGCGCCCGGAGCAGAAGGACTCCGACTCGCTGCCGCCCTACGAGGTGCTCGATCCAATCCTCGAGGCCTTCATCGAGGAGGACCTGTCGGTGGATGAGATCGAGGCGCGCGGCTTCGACCACGCGACCGTCGCGCGGGTGCTGGCCCTCGTGCAGCGCAACGAATACAAGCGCCGCCAGGCGCCGCCCGGGGTGCGCGTCAGCCGGCGCGCCTTCGGGCGCGACTGGCGCTATCCGATCACCAGCGGCTACCGCCGCTGAGGCCCTACCAGAACTTCCACCACGCGCGCTTGGCGACGGGCTGCGACCGCGCCACGTCGGCCGAGTAGTTCGCCTCGTAGACCTCGCGGGCCTGCGCCGCGAGCGGCTGCAGGCCGAGCTTGTCGTAACACTCGATCATGATCGCGAGCGCATCCTTCACCGCCGGCGCGCCGTCGTACTGCTCCACGGTGTTCTTGGCGCGCTGCGCCGCCGCCACGTAAGCGCCGCGCTTCATGTAGTAGCGCGCCACGTGCACGTCGTAGCTCGCCAGGCGGTCGCGCAGGTACACCATGCGCTGCAGGGCGTCGTGGGCGTACTCGCTCTTGGGGTACTGCTCGACGACGATCTTGAACGAGGCGAAGGACTTGCGCGCATTGGTCGGCGGGCGCTGCGTCATGTCGGCGTGGAAGATGCGCTCGATGGCGTTCGGCATCTTCTCGAAATCGACCAGGCCCTTCATGTAGTAGGCGTAGTCGACGCGCGGGTGGGTGGGGTTCTCGCGGATGAAGGCATCCGCCGCATCGGTGGCCGACTCGCCTTCGCCGGCGCGGTAATATGCGTAGATCAGGTCGATGCGTGCCTGGCGCGCCTCGTCGGTGAATGGAAAGCGCGCGGTAAGCGCCTCGTAGACCTTGATGGCGCCGTTGAAGTCGTTATTGGCGAGATCCTTCTTGGCAGTCTTGAAGAGCTGCTCGGGAGTCTGCTTCGCCTGCTGTCTGGCGCGATGCCCGCTGCAGCCGCAGACGGCAAGCAGCACCACGCACAACGCGACGACACCGCCGCGCACCGGACCGGACCAACGCATCTGGAAAGGGCCTTTCTTTTGGCTTCGCGCCGAACTGATCCGGCAAGTATAACGAATCTCCCGTCCGGCCCTCCGACCACCGCCGGGCCCGGAGAGTTCCGTACGCACGAGCTCGAGCTGCCCGCGGCGTCCGCCGGCCTGAGGTTCGACCAGGCCCTGGCGCGGGCGCTGCCGCAGTACTCGCGCGGACAGCTCAAGTCGTGGATCGACTCGGGGGCGGCCCGCACGGCCGGACGTGCGCTGCGGGGCAAGGACCGGGTGCTGGGCGGGGAGCGGGTGCGGATCGAGGCGCGGCTCGCCAGCCGTACCGAGGCCGCCCCCGAGGTCATGCCCCTCACCGTGGTCTTCAGGGACCGCGCACTGCTCGTGATCGACAAGCCCGCCGGCCTGGTCGTGCACCCCGGGGCGGGCAATCCCCGCCATACCCTGCAGAACGCGCTCCTCGGGCTCGATCCGAAGCTCGCGCTGGTGCCGCGCGCCGGGCTCGTGCACCGCCTCGACAAGGACACCTCGGGTCTGCTGGTGGTGGCGCGTACCCCGGAGGCGCACGCGGCGCTGGTGGCCGCGCTCGCCGCGCGCGCGATCTCGCGGCAGTACCTCGCGGTGTGCACGGGGGTGATGACCGGCGGCGGCACGGTGGACGCACCCGTCGGCCGGCATCGCACGCAGCGCCTGCGCATGGCGGTACGCCGCGACGGCCGCCCCGCCGTGACGCACTACCGCGTGCTGAAGCGCTTCCGGGCCCACACCCTGATACGTGTCGAGCTCGAGTCCGGCCGCACCCACCAGATCCGTGTGCACCTGGCGCACATCGGCTTTCCGATCGTGGGCGATCCGCTCTACGGCGGACGGCGGCGCATCCCGGCCGGCTGCACGCCGGAGCTGGCCGCGACGCTCAACGCCTTTCACCGCCAGGCGCTGCACGCCGAGCGGCTGGCCCTCGCGCACCCGGTCAGCGGGCGCGCCCTGGAGTGGCGCGCGGACCCGCCCGCGGACTTCCAGGCGCTGCTCGCGGCGCTCGAGCGGGACGCGGCATGAGCGCCGGCGCCCCCGCTCACCCCCAGCTCCTGACCCCCGAGTGGCCGGCGCCGCCACGGGTGCGGGCGGCCTTCACGCTGCGCGGCGGCGGCGTCAGTCGCCCGCCGTTCGACTCGCTGAACGTCGGCGCCCACGTGGGCGATGAGCCGGCGGCGGTCGCCGAGAACCGCCGCCGGGTGCGCGCCGCGCTCGCGCTGCCGGCCGAGCCCGCCTGGCTCGAGCAGGTGCACGGCGTGCGCGTGGCCGACCTCGACGCGGCCGGCGGGGCGGC